>JAAXGF010000108.1 GCA_012267605.1 Alphaproteobacteria bacterium
CTCTAGCACCGGTGGAGTGCGGGTTTGATTCTTATGACGACGATTGGGATTCGTCGTGGAGTTGCGATTCCATGGCGAGTTTTCTTTTTTCGTCCCGCGCCAAAAAAATTCTCGGTCTTCATTCATCGGACTCAAGCAGCAAGTCTGGTCGAATCGGCGTAGAATCTTCTAAGCTAATTGAAGCCGTGCCGCGCGCCAAAAAGCCTTCCGATGGACGCTGATCCGGCATCAAGTTCCATTAGCATGAAATCGAACAATGTCGAACGATTACCTAAGAAGTGAAAGCGTGGTGTCGTCGTCTGCGATGTATGGAACATGCGTTGGCCCAAGATGACAGTTTGCTTTGAAAACTTCTGCCCCACCCCAATGCAACGCAAGGTTGCGGAACGATATAAGGTCGCATCGCTTGAGAATTTCCGAATTGGATGTGGCGGATGCTTGGAAACGCGCGCTCCAACAAACTGTCGCCAGGACATCACCCGCCATGGTAATCAGGCAAAAATTAGAATTGATTTTGTCTTGTGAAACGCTACGAATTCGTGCGTGAAACCACTGGCCACCCGATGACCGACCCGACCACCCTCCTACCGGCCGGTTTACGCGATGTATTGCCCCCAGAAGCCGATCACGAGGCGCGGGTGTTGTCCCAAGTTATGTCCTGTCTCTCGGCCAATGGTTTTGAACGGGTAAATCCGCCACTGATCGAATTTGAAGATAGTTTGCTGGCCGGAACCGGCGCCGATATGGGGCCCAAGACGTTCCGACTCATGGATCCGGCGTCCCAGCGAATGATGGGCGTTCGTGCGGATATGACACCACAGATCGCCCGTATCGCGGCGACTCGGCTACGGCGATCGCCACGGCCCTTGCGAATCTGCTACACGGGATTGGTGCTGCGCGTGAAAGGAAGCGAGTTGCGCCCGGAACGTCAATTCAGTCAAATTGGAGCCGAATTGATCGGAAATTCTTCGTGTCGCGCCGACGCGGAAATTATTCTACTCGCAGCCCAGTGTTTGCGCGCAGCTGGCATCGAGAAATTCTCCATAGATCTGAATTTGCCGACCCTCGCCGCGGCGGTATGCGAAGACCTAGATTTGGGTAGCGAGACGTTGCGGGACCTTCGCGCCGCGATTGACCGCAAAGACGCGGCAAGTGTCGCCGAACTGGGCGGCCAGCCCGGACAAATTTTGGGCGCCATGCTATTGGCTGCAGGCTCTCAGGCGCGCGCACGAGAATCCTTGGCAAAGCTGAATTTACCGCCGCGCGCCGCCGCCCTGCGAAACCATCTGCACGATGTTGTTGACCTTGTCGTCACCGCCGACCCCGATTTGCCGCTGACCATTGATCCAGTTGAAAACCGCGGCTTCGAGTATCAGACGGGAGTAAGTTTTACCATCTTCGCTGTCGGTGCCCGCGGCGCGCTCGGACGGGGCGGGCAATATCGGATTGGGGGTGCCGCGGATGAGCCAGCCACCGGTTTCACGCTCTACATGGATTCCACCATGCACGCGGTGCCGATGCTGATCGAGGTGCGTCGTATTTTCGTTCCATTCGGCACGAACCGGGCGGTCCTTACCCGTTTGCAAAGCGAGGGGTGGACGACCATCGTGGGCCTGGAGACCGTTGACGACCCGAACGCCGAGGCGGTGCGGCTCGGGTGCGGCCACGTGCTGTTGGACAATACTGTGGCTCCCGTCCCTGGCAAAGTCGCGGGCTAATGGCAAACGCAGTAGTAGTCGGCGTCCAGTGGGGCGACGAGGGCAAGGGCAAGATCGTCGACTGGTTATCCCATCGCGCAGACGTAATCGTACGTTTCCAGGGTGGGCATAACGCCGGCCACACCCTGGTTATCGACGGCACGACGTATAAACTCAGTCTTTTACCGTCGGGCGTCGTTCGCCCAGGAAAACTGTCGCTGATCGGCAACGGCGTCGTCGTCGATCCGTGGGCCTTGCTCAAAGAAATCGATTGCCTTGGAAAACAAGGCGTCTCCATTACCCCTGACAACTTGAAAGTGGCGGAAAATGTGGCCTTGATCCTGCCGCTTCACGGTGGACTGGACAGAGCCCGGGAAGCAGGTGGCCAGCGAATCGGTACCACTGGGCGGGGCATCGGCCCAGCGTACGAGGACAAAGTCGCCCGCCGCGCCATTCGGCTTTGCGATCTCGCAGATTTCAAGACTCTTCAAGCGAAGGTTAGGACGTTGCTCACCCACCACAACACCTTGCTGCGTGGCTTCGGCATGGCGGAGATAGAACATAATACGCTGATGACCGCCTTGCAGGAGGTTGGCCCAGCAATCCTTTCGTTTAGCGCGCCCGTTTGGGAAATTCTTGATTCCCAGAGGCGCGCGGGTAAACGCATCCTGTTCGAAGGCGCTCAGGGCGCCATGCTCGATATCGATCACGGCACCTACCCCTATGTCACAGCGTCGAACACTTTAGCGGGCCAGGCCGCAGTAGGATCAGGCTTGGGGCCGGGCGCCATCGACTACGTTCTCGGCATCGCCAAAGCCTACACCACGCGTGTGGGCAGCGGCCCCTTTCCGACGGAGTTGGAAGACGATATCGGCCAAACCCTTGGCGAACGTGGAAACGAATTCGGCACTGTAACCGGCCGCCGTCGGCGGTGCGGTTGGTTTGACGCCGTCCTCGCGCGCCAAGCCGTCAAGGTCAACGGAGCCAATGGCATCGCCCTAACCAAGCTCGACGTTCTTGACGGCCTCGACACGTTAAAGGTTTGCACCGCTTACCGACACGGTGGAAAAACCCATTCGCGCCTGCCGGCGCCGATGACGACTCAAAACGAGGTTGAACCGGTTTTCGAGACCATGGAAGGGTGGCAAGAGAGCACTCGAGGGGCACGTTCCTGGGCTGACCTACCGGCCACGGCTATCAAATATATTCGCCGCGTTGAAGAACTGATCGGTGCGCCGGTTGCGCTTCTGTCCACCAGCCCGGAGAGGGAAGACACTATCTTGGTCACGGACCCTTTCGCGGATTAGGTCAGGCGTCAAATCGTCGCGCGGCGCCAAGGTCAATGGGAATTCCAGCCGGTAAATCGTCTGTCAGGCCGGTCCGATCGGCCGTGCGACCGCGACTCTGCTCACGCGCCTTTACCTTGACGGTTTTTTGAAGCTTTTCGAACGCGCGTACTTCGATCTGCCGAACCCGTTCCCGGGAAATACCATATTCCTTGCTGAGATCCTCCAGCGTCAGCGGGTTCTCCTTCAGTCGCCGTTCGCTGAGGATATGCCGCTCACGGTTGGTCAAATCATCCATCGCCTGGTACAACATTTTCCGACGCACACCAAGTTCCTCGTGCGCGGCAAATTCGGTTTCCTGATCCTCGGACGGATCGACGAGCCAATCCAGCCATTCGTCGTCACCGCCGAATTGAACCGGCGCATTAAGGGAGTGGTCGGCACCCGCGAGGCGACGATTCATGGTCACCACATCCGTTTCGGAAACGTGGAGCTGGTTGGCGATTTCGGTCACCATTTCTGGTGCCATATCGCCGTCGTCAATGGCACGCAATCGACCTTTGAGTTTGCGCAGATTGAAGAATAGCTTCTTCTGCGCCGCCGTTGTGCCAATCTTTACCAACGACCAGGAATGCAGAATGTATTCCTGAATCGAGGCGCGAATCCACCACATCGCGTATGTCGCCAATCGAAATCCGCGATCCGGGTCGAAACGACGGACAGCCTGAATCATGCCGAGGTTGCCCTCGGATATCAGCTCGTCCACCGGCAGCCCGTATCCGCGATATCCCATTGCGATTGTGGTCACCAAACGCAAGTGACTATTGATAAGCGCGTCGGCGGCGGTGGTATCACCGTCATCACGCCAACGTCGCGCCAACTCTGCTTCCTTGTCTGCAGCAAGTATGGGAAACTTACGGGTGCTTTGGAGGTACCGTGGCAGTCCGTCTCCCAATGTGAGCGGCGATCCGACGGCTTTATGCATTTTCTGTCCCTCTCGGTTCGTATTGACTACAGCGATCGACACCCGGAGTCAGATAGAAATACTGCTGACTCAATGTGTCGAATTTATGTTCCAGGTTTTATTGAAACGATCGTAACACAGTTTAGGATAATTCTATAGTCCGGCGTAGGGTGTATGACAAAAAAGTGATATCCTCGGGAAGTTCGGTCACGAATTCGAGATGTTTGGTGGTTACGGGATGGCAAAACGCCAAGCCATGGGCGTGCAATGCCTGGCGGCGGAACTCGCGGACGATAGCCCCCGCCGATCCTTCAAGCTGCCGGTTCCGATGAGCGCCACCGTAAATCGGATCGCCGATGAGGGGATGACCCGCAGCCTTGAAATGGACTCGAATTTGGTGAGTCCGGCCGGAGTGTAATCGGCAATGAACCATGCTAGCGGCGGTACCGAACGTCTCCTCAAGTTGATAATCGGTTCGTGCGGGACGTCCGCCGATATCGAGAACGGCCATTTTTTTCCGATTCCGCGGATCACGGCCGATATTTCCGCTCAGTGAACCGCGAGCAGGGCTCGGCACCCCCCAAACCACGGTTGTGTAACTCCGCTTCAAGGAACGCGTGGCAAATTGCGATGTTAATGACGCGTGAGCGGCGGCATTTTTGGCGGCGACCATGAGGCCACTGGTATCCTTGTCGAGTCGGTGCACGATGCCAGGTCGGCACTCACCGCCGATGCCCGCAAGGCTATCGCCGCAATGGGCGATCAACGCGTTCACCAGCGTCGAATCGGCATGGCCGGGTGCAGGGTGAACGACCATCCCTGCCGGCTTGTCGACGACAATTATGGCGTCGTCTTCGTAAACCACCGACAATGCGATGGGCTGGCCTCGTGGCCGCGGCGAAACCGGCTGTGGCACGACGAGCACGAATGTCTGGCCGGATTTGACCCTATAGTCGGGGTCGGCTATCGTCGCGCCCGCCGTAGCCAAACTGCCGGCACAAATCAACGCCTTGACCCGGGCGCGAGATATTCCGGGTATGGCTTGAGCAAGGAACTTGTCGAGACGAATGCCCGCGTCGTCATTGCCGACGCGGACCCTATGGGGGACGCCATCGGGCGCCGAGTGGTTCATGCAGGTTCTCAAAGCCGTCGTCGTGCTACTGGGTTTCGTCATCGTCGCGGCATCCAGCTTCATCGCTTATACCATATACAAGCGCGGCCC
>JAAXGF010000330.1 GCA_012267605.1 Alphaproteobacteria bacterium
CCTCACCGAAGCAAGGGGAGACGCCGGTTGTTGTAACCAGCGGAATACTAAAAAGTTACGCGAGTGGATGCGCGAACCTCCTTTCATCTGCATCCTACTGCCAAAGCGAAAACATATTCCTCGCTGTAAATTGTTGTTGTGCATAAAGTTGCCAATTGCGCGAAAGCAAGCGCAAAACGTCGGCACTCTACTTTCGCGCACGCTATAAGACCAGTGGTTCATTCAAGTCCACGGGTTCGCCGAGCCCGTGATGCTCTGTCTTGTCTCTGGCATCTTCGTCCAGATGATACACCCTAAGAGAATCCTGCTTGGGGTCTATTTCTTTCAGCAGACGACTTCTGAGCGCCGCCCATTCGGTTTTTCCCAACTGGCATTCAAAGAGCGATTTCTGCACTCGGACGCCATAATCCTTACAGGCTCTCGCCACTCGGCGCAGCCGCTTTTGCCCCGCTCGGTCGGTTGTGGAAACGTCGTACGCGATCAGGATAAACATTATTTGGGAATGAAGGGGATATAGTCAGGAATGTCGCCGCGCAGCTTGCGGGCCAACAACTTGGCTTGAGTACTGAACACTTGCCCTATGCGGATATTCTGCTTGAAGAGGGGATGCTTTATCTCTGTTTGTTTGCGTCGTTGCCAAGCCTGTATGACCTCTCGCCTGCCCCGCTCGGTGAACTCTACGGCACCGCCTTCGCGCTCGCGGAAGTGTTTGGGCTCGATCTGCCGGCGATTGATTAAGGTCAATGCCAGCCGCTCGGCCAAACAGGGCCGAAACTCTTCCATTAGATCCAAGGCGCAAGCCGGCCTCCCCGCCCGCGTTACATGAAGCCAGCCGACATAAGGGTCCAGCCCAGCGGTCGTCAAAGCGGCCAAGCAATCGTGGCGAACCAGAGCATATATAAAGGAAAGAAGGCAGTTGATCCGATCCCGGGGCGGACGCCGCGTCCGGGTTACAAACTGGAAGTATTCTCGCTGTTGTTTGAGCATGTGCTGGAATACTGAGAAATATACTTTGGCCCCGATACCCTCTAAGCCCCTGATAGGATTGAGTGCCTCCCGAAGCTCGCAATCTGGAGCAACGGGCGGGGCATTGCCGAGTTGATGGATCAGTTGAGCTAGTTCATCGGCTGCACTCACCAATGCCATGCGATCTGCATTGTCCTCGGCTTCCCGACCAGCCCGCAAGAGATTGGATCGGGAGTTTTGCAACTTCCCGGCGACGAATTGCTTGGCAATGCGAGCCGCATCCTGCGGGCTGTCCGCTGCGGCATACTGAGCACGGCGCAGTAAGTAGCGGGTGTCTCCACTGCCCAAAACTTGTGCCAGCAAATAGCCGTTCTCGGTGTGGTAATGCACCGCCACTTGGTGATCCCAGCACAAGGCCATGGCTGGGGGCGTAACCACGACCTGCCCAAACGCACAAATGCTTTCCAAATGGTGAATGGGCACGGTCAGGCGAGTTTGCTTTTCAATCTCGACCCGCAGCGTCAGGTGATCCCTGTGTACTACGGTACTCGGCGTCGTCAGATAGAGGGTGTTTTGAATCATGTTTCAAGCCGTTCTGCGGCTGGCTTCAGACCAAAGAAGAATTTTAGTGACAATATGACACAAAAGATGTCAAAATTAGCACCATTGATCGGTGAATTGAGGGTGTACACAGCCTAGTCCGAGGTATCGAACACGGTCCGATAGGCCCGCGCCAACGAGGGTGGAGCACTGGTGATTTCGGGAAGGCAGTGGTCAAAAAGCGAGCACTCGGAACATTGGGGTTTGTGGACGGCTTGGGGGACGGTTTCCTCTTCGATCAGTCGGTGCATGGCTTCGATGGCCTGTTCGGTGAGGCGGCGTAGCTCCTCGGTAAATTCCACTTCTCGACGGCGCTTGCTTTTGGCGTGAAAGATGGCCCCTCGGGGAATGGCCAGCCCGAACATTTCTTCGAGGCACAACGCTTGGGCGCAAAGCTGGGCGTCGTCGTTGTCGAATTTGCGGCGCTTGCCCTTTTTGAACTCGACCGGGACTAGCGATCCATCGGGATGGCGCTCGACGATGTCGCACTTGCCGTTGAGCCTGAGCCGATCCGACCAGACGGGGAGGGTGCGCAACAAGGTCACGCCCTTGACGGTTTCGTAGCCGGAAACGTCGGCCTGCTCATGGACACTATCGCCGACCACGGTGTGCTCGTTGGTGCCACGCAATCCCTCAATCGCCTTCAATGCTGCCCGACGCTGGCAATAAAGGAAGTCGTTGAGGAGCGAGAGGGGGACGGGGTCGGGTGGATTGGGAAATGGAGTGGCGTTACTCACAGCATTTCGACCAGTTCCACATTTTTGGACAGGTCATCCTGGTTGATGGAAACTTCGTAGTCGGAGAATTGACGGGCCGCTTGGACAGACTCCTTTCGGGTGACCGTTATGCGTTCAAACAACTTATGTGCGGGTGCATTGCCGAGGACGGATTGATGTTTAAAAACAATGAGCTTTTGCGGAGCCATGGTCCCACGCGAGGCGGAACGATCGAGGTCAAACATATTCTGCAACGCCTGCCATAAGAGGCTGAGATCGTCGTCGCTAAATCCGGTATCGCGTGCGAGGTTAGCGGAAATGAAGCCGTGGCAGCGGTACAGGCCATAGGGAATGAGGTTTTTACGGCCCATCGTCTGGTTCGGGGCATCGAGTTCCTTAGCCTCCGTAACGGCCATACGAGTAATGGAAATGTCCATTGGCAGGATGGGATCAAGGCTACGGCTGAAGCTCAATTGCACAGGGCCGCGTACTTGTCCGGCGTTGGGACCGGTGGACATCACTGCGCCGAACGTCCTTACGTCGTAGTAACGGTGGCACATTTTGGCGCGGGCATCTTTGACTTGGTCGCGGGTGGCCTTCTTGGCTTTGCCGTCCACCTCGTGGCCGAGATCTTTGTGCGCTTGGGTGATGGACTCGTTCAGGACCGCACCTTGGCGGACGAAGATATCGAATGGCTCCACGCCGCTGTTGGCTTCCAGAACGTAGTTGCGGATTTTGCGTTTCAGACACACATCGGAGACGAGACCGTGCATGTCCTGCGGATCCACACGCGGTGCATTGGCGGCGTCGGGGTCGCCGTTGGGGTTGCCGTCTTTGCAATCGAAGAGATAGACGAAATCGTATCGGCCTTGGATCGAATTCATAGTGTTTTCACTTTCTTTTAGTCTCCCTTACTGAGAAGAGTAGAGGCAGTTTGAATCTGGGTTGATGTCTATATCGTATCGGGTTCGGAGTTGGCGGCTTGTTCCCTGCGCTCGGCGTCGAGCCGTCGGTATTCGGCTCTTTGGTGGTAATAGCCGAGGGCGAAGCGGCCCTGCCCTTCAAGGTCGAGGCTGGGCGGGAAGCGATCGCCTAGTTGGATGCTGATAACTTCAAAATCCTTACGCACGTTTTCGGCGACTCCTCCGCCTACTTTAGCTAGATGGTTCTGTGCGTTGCTAAATAACCGGCCCATCACTAGAGCAGGCGTGGTGCTTGCACTGGCATAGAACCGCTCGACAACCCCGGCGTTGACATTGCCGAGGGCAAGATATTGGAGACGATCAAAAACCGAGAACAGTCGTCCGCAGAGATAGGCGGGGTCCGTGGATTCAGTATTTAACGATTCGGTCATGTTGTTCCTTTCTTTTGATTGGTTGAAACGGTCCTGCCGCACGAGGCAAGCCTTAATAAGGGCCAAGCGCGCCGGGTTCGTTTTGTTGTCGGTCTCGATTTGCTGCCTCCTCAACGCCGCAGTCAAAGACGACAAAGGCAAGGACGTACCGCGTAGCGCGGCGTACAAAAGCTGTGTTGGAACCTGCGGAGCCAGTTCGTCGAGCTTGTCACGAACTAGACTGTGCAAGAGATAGCCGAGCTTGAAATCTTTGCGAATGGGACGAATGGGATCGCCTTCCGGGCGAACGATGGCGAGGTCTTCAAACCATTGCCGCACGTTCTGCTCGACTTCGGGGACAGTGGATTCGAGCCAGTCACGGACGATGATGCGGCCGCCATTTCCCGATAGACTCATGGCGTAATACTTCCGGGCGTCTAGGCGTTGGGGTTCTCCGGTGCGAGGTGCATCAATCAGATTGCGAACACCCTGTTCGTCGGCAGTCTCAACCAAATCAAACGGGTCAAAATCATCCTTCTTACGAGTCCAGTGGAGATGCACGATTTCGTTCTGACGAAGGCCGCGTTGGATGAGATCGTTCAATGCACTGCGAACTTTCAACTCGGCGATAGCTGAGATGGAAGCGTTTTCGCCCTGCTGAAGTCCAAAAGAAGTGAACGAAGCCTTGTCGAAGGAGATCAGGTTGGTCCCCACGGCAAGGCCGCCGGGCACTCCTTTGATCTTCTCCGTTGTTGAAACTGGCTCCGCCAATTCGCCAGTTGCCAGACAGAAGCGTTTCCTGCCCGCAACTTGCGGCCGGTCCGCAGCGCGGCGTCTGCGCCAGAATTGTTTGAGTTCCTCCGATTCAAGTAGCTTATGGCCGGAGACCCGGAAAGTGATGTTGTCGTTCGGTTTCGCCTTTTGTTCAGTCAATAATGCGTGAAGTCTTTCGAGCGCGTTCGGCTGGTTCAGAAAGCCCAAGATCGCTCGGGCCATTGGGCCGTCGTTGAGGCATTCGCCTGCGGCCGATTCAAGCAACTGCTTGAAATAAGTGTGAGAACCTTCCCGCCGCTCGGCCCGTTCGGGCTTCTTCGGATCGGGATAGTTGACTGCACGCTCTAGCGTGTCGCAAAGGAAGAAGGCACGCGGGCGTGAAGCAACAGTGAGTTCTTTTTGTTCGATAAACGGACGGGTGAGCATTCGCGGTTTGGGCTTTTTCGCATCCGGATTGTCCAGCAGTTCGATGGGGCCGCCAGTGAGGTTTCCGGAGCCGTCCAGAGGAATCAGCCAACGGACGGGGACTTCGTGAAAGTCGGAATCGCCGAGATCCTCGCGTTCGGCGTATTCGATGAGGGCTTGTAGTATCATGGTTTCTTCCTAGTTGATTTAGGCTTCGAGGCTAGCCTTGATGTCTCGCCAGTCGGGAACATTGACGATGCCGTTTTCGAGACGGGCTTGGAAAAAGGTGCTGACTGGTTCCGGCTTTTCGACCTTGCCGGGTTTCCAATTACCTGGGATGTCGAGATCGAACGCATCGTAGAGGATATACCCTAAATCTGTGTCCATATTGGCGTCGGACGGCGCGGCCATATCGCTCGGCTGAGCCGACTCAAAGTTGGCGGGAAATTCGCGGCAACCAAAACAAGGTTGGGTAAAGCATTGGCCCTTCTCAGTCCGGCGTCGGAACATTCCATAGTATTTACTGAGAGTATCATCTCCTTGGGGTTCATCAGGAGCGAAAGGCTTTTGCCGGGGCTGATTGGCTAAGCGGTTGAGTCCTATACTGGCTTCGATGACGTAATCCACCTCGCGAAGAGCAAGCGTGTTACGCTGTGTACGGTCATCCTCGGCCAAGATGGGTTCGGGATTGCGAGAGTTGGCGACAGACTTCAGTTCGTTGCGACGGAAGCTAAGGAACTTGATGGGGCGGCGAACAGCGATGCGATGAACATGCCAGCGGAATTGCGGCTTGTAGAGAATCGCTTCAAGGATACCCCGGACAGCCGAAGGCGTGGGCACGGGATAGCTCATCCGTTCGACTTTCATTTCCGGGCGCGTGAAGCAGGCTAGATCACCCCAGACGCGGAGATGGATTCGTTCAGTATTCATAATTAGTTCGGTGAAAAGGTTAATAGTTTAAAGACGGCGACATGCTGTAAGATCACCGTATTCGGGTTCGGGTTTGGGAATTCAGCTATTCCATCTGCTACGGCCATTGCAACAGCCTTGTCAGCTTCTTCCAGCGAGTCCGCACGGAGGAGCAACCATGTTGATGATGGAATTGGCAGTTCCATGTCATCGTAGGGATGCACTCTGGGATGCCGTTTCATTATTCGCCAGTATTCTAAAGGCGGAGAGACATGGTGCCGAATCCTGTCGAGTATTTTCGTTGCGTTCACGACAATTCAGTCCCTAGGTGAAAGACTTGATGCTGAATGCCTTCATGGGATTCAATTCAGTTATTGCCCATTCTGTATTATAGTATTATAATATTGTTGATACAAAACAATCAATGGCGTAAAAAAAATAGAACGGTCACTGAGGTTTGTCAAGAGGCTCCTGCGAATTTTTTATTTTGAGGTCGTGAAATCACCTGTCTAGGTGCGGATTGAAACATTGACTGTTTCGTATCTATTTGAAGCCAAATGACTTACGTCGTTTGGCTTCTGTTTTTTTAGCTAGTCAAAGAACGAATTGTTCAGCTTCGTAATTGCAGGCACCAAGTTGGTCATCATAGCTGGAACTCCAGAAAAATATGGATTCGTCCTTGAGCAACGGAGTGATGACACCAGTGCTGCGGGAATTCTGAAATTCCGATTCGTAAAGATTGATCGTGAAACGCTGGCACTGGCGGGCAAGGTCAGCGGTAAGGTGCTGCTGCTGGCGAATTCTTTCGATAAGGTCTCTGCCACCTCCATACGGCACGAGGATAGCCCGCGTTTCATCGTCGATCAGTTGGCAGGCTTTGGCAGCAGCGGGAAAATCGAAGTTCTTGCTAGCTTGGTAGGCCCAGTCATTATTTGCCGAATCGGGACCGAGCGTTGCGTAAAGTCGTGCGAAATAGTGCTGATAGGTTTCCGACTGGTGCAGCGGTGCATCCGGGCATTCGGCGAGGAACGATTCGGTTTCTTGGGTAGCGGTCTTGTAAGCACCACGGGGCATGCCGCCCGAAGGCGGTGTGAATACGATAACAGGCCCGGGCTTGGGTAAGTGGTCTTCGCGATTGCAGCGGCCAGCGGTCTGGATGATGGAGTCCAGCGGGCCGAGGGCACGATAGGCAATAGGGAAATCTACGTCCACTCCTGCTTCAATGAGTTGGGTCGAAATGAGCCGGCAGATTTTGCTCCCTTCAAG
>JAAXGF010000167.1 GCA_012267605.1 Alphaproteobacteria bacterium
GAGTTGCGGAAGTCGGGCTACGCGCCAAGCAACGACGCCCCCGCTGGCTTTGTCTCCGCGCCGATTCTTGATGATGAAGGCGAACTCCAAGGTGTTTTTGCGCTCCAAATGCCGATCGACCGGATGAATTCGGTAATGCAAGTCACGAGCGGAATGGGTGAAACCGGCGAGACCTACATTGTTGGGCAAGATTTGCTGATGCGCAGTGATTCCCGGTTTTCCGAGGAGTCCACGGTCCTGAAGCGAACCGTTGATACGCAGGCCGTCAACACCGCGTTGTCGGGAGAATCCGGCGTTGGGGTCATGCTCGATTATCAAGGCGCCAAGGTTGTTTCGGCGTACGCGCCCCTAGATTTCCTGGGCGTGCGCTGAGCGGTTCTGGCCGAAGCCAAAGTGGATGAGGTAATGGCCGCTGTCGCTTCGGCGCGCAACAGATCGATGCTTATCGGCGCGATGGTGCTCGTATGCGTGGCGGCGATCGGGATTTTGCTCACCCGCGGTATCATTAAACCAATCTCGAACATCACGAACGCTATGCAAAAACTAGCGAGCGGCGACAAATCCGTTGAGATTCCAGGCATTGGCCGCAGGGACGAAATCGGTGAGATGGCGGATTCATTGCAGGTGTTTAAGGAGAGCGCGCTGGAGATGGAGCGTGTCCAGGCCGAGCGTGCCGACGAGATGGCACGGCAACAAAAGGAAACCCAGGAACGCGCCGATAAGCTGGACAGCCTGACCAAGACGTTCGACCAAAACGTTACCGCTGCATTGCAGGCGGTTGGGGCGGCGGCGTCGCGCATGGAAACCGACGCCGATTCAATGGCAACTACCGCCGCTGACACGACCCAGCAGTCGACGGCTGCGGCGGCGTCGTCCCAGCAGACCGCGGCGAACGTGCAGACCGTCGCCGCAGCTGCGGAAGAACTGTCGGCCTCCATCAGCGAAATTTCCCGTCAGGTTGCTGATTCGGCACGCATGGCCGAGGGCGCCGTGGCCGAAGCAGAGCGAACCAACAATACCGTACAGGGTTTGGTGGAAGCTTCCGGCAAGATTGGTGAGGTGGTTAGCCTGATCAGCGACATCGCAGGGCAAACCAACCTTTTGGCGCTCAACGCCACCATCGAAGCCGCACGCGCCGGCGATGCGGGGAAGGGATTTGCGGTTGTCGCCTCTGAGGTCAAGAGCCTGGCGAGCCAAACTGCGAACGCAACCGATGAGATTGCCACTCAAATTGGCCAGATTCAGACCGCGACGGAAGAGGCAGTTACCGCCATTCAAAGCATCAGCGAGCGCATAACTCAAATGAACGGCATCGCCACCACCGTGGCTTCGGCGGTAGAGGAACAGGGTGCTTCCACGGGCGAAATCAGTCAGAGCGTTCAGCAAGCGGCTTCGGGAACGCAAGAGGTGTCGGCCGCCATTGGCACCTTAAATCAAGCCGCCAGTGAATCCGGCAATGTCGCTAAGGAGGTTCTCTCGGCGGCCCAGGAACTCACGCAACAGTCCGAGATGCTGCGCAGCCAAGTCGACGAGTTCCTCGCCGGGGTGCGCGCCGCGTAACCGTTGAAAGGCGAATTCGTTTGCTGCCGGGAGCCGAGATTTTAGCGAGGCTCCCGGGAGGGGTGGCGGGCGCTTCACGAATACTGTCGGGAGTATGCACCGGTATGCGATTGCCGGTATAGAAAACAAATCGAACCCGGAACAATGATTCAATTTCGGTTGCCAGGTCCGGTCAATCGGTTTCGAAACATTCGTTCAATACAACCGTCCGATGATACTTCTCCACGTTTGCGATGAGAGAAATATCACGAAATATTTGGACTGGTTAATATCTCCATTTGGTATATTCTAATATTTCGCGGACGAACAAGGTAAACGAACCTTCGCTCGTATTGTTTGAAGTATTTTGTTTCGACGGGTGCCGTTAGGGGACCCTGCCGGAATAGCGCATGCACGAGACAGGTTATTTAAAAGACGTTATCGTCGTTCTATTGGCGGCGGTTATATTCGTGCCGCTGTTTCATCGCATAAAACTTGGACCCGTACTCGGATACTTGTGTGCTGGAATGGTCATCGGGCCGTACGGGCTCGAGCTCGTCTCGGACAGCCAGGAAATTCACACATTAGCCAAACTGGGCGTTGTCTTCCTACTTTTCTCCATTGGCCTGGAACTCCCGATCGACCGCATCAAGGTTATTGGCGGCTCCATTGTTGCCCTAGGAATCGCCCAGATCGGGCTCACAACGCTGGCGATTGCTGCCGCATATTTTCTTGCTACCGGGGATGTGGGCGCCGCCCTGTTAACGGGTGGCGCGCTCGCTTTGTCGTCAACAGCGGTGGTCTTACGCTTGCTTTCGGAACGCCGGGAAATTACCAACCGATTCGGACGATCAGCGGTCGCGGTTTTATTGATTCAGGACCTCGCCTTCGGTCCCATGCTAGTTCTCGTGCTCGCGCTGGAGCACGACGCGGTTTCACCGATCGGCATGGTTGGGTTTGCGCTGCTAAAGGGCGTAATCGCGCTGGTCATCATTTTGGTTGTTGGCCGGTTGATCTTGCGGCCCCTACTGTTTCATCCAGTTGCCTCAAGCCGCGAACCGGAAATCGTCGCTGCCCTGACTTTTCTGACCATCCTGTGCATCGGGCTATTGGCTCAGTTCGCCGGTCTGTCAATGGAGTTTGGTGCGTTTCTCGCCGGTATTTTGCTCGCCGAAACCAGTTACCGACATCAAGTTGCTGGTGATATCGAGCCAGTGCGCGGCCTGTTCCTGGGTCTATTTTTCATGACCGTCGGGATGTCCATCAACCTATTGTTCGCGCGTGAAATCTTCATCTACGTGGTCGTCCTTGCGCTATCCCTGCTGGTGATCAAGGGCATTTTGATTGCCGGTTTATGCCGAATTGTAGGCTTTCCCGCGGGGCAATCCCTCCGCTTTGGTGCCATGCTATCCCAAGGAGGAGAGTTCGGCTTCGTCTTGTTGGGTGTGGGGATTACCAAGGGCATCGTTGATGCTCAGCAAGGTCAGCTTCTTATAACGGCGGTTGCTTTTACCATGATGGTGACCCCTCTGCTTGCGCTTCTCGGACGTCAAATCGGCCGCCGCATCGACGGTCTCGACACCATCGATGTCCGCGCCATTTCAAAGGAAGGACGGGACCGCTCGGACCGGGTCGTCATCGCTGGATTCGGTCGGGTCGGTGCGACGGTCGCACGTTTTCTTAGATCGAAGGATATCCCATTTGTCGCCATCGATCTGGATCCGGCACGCATACACGATGCCCACAACCTGGGTTATCCGGTCTTTTATGGCGACGCCACCAGGCCCGATATCCTGGACGCGGTGGGTGCGGAAAATTCACGCGCAGTTGTCGTGGCCTTGGATCACCCCAAGGACGCTGTCCAATTGGTGACCCTGCTGCACTACATCTTTCCGCGTCTGAAGGTCATTGCCCGGGCCCGCGACGATTCTCATGTTGAAGAGTTGCAAAACGCCGGTGCCAATATCGTCGTTCCAGAATATCTCGATTTAGGGGAACATTTGGCCACCCTGGTCTCCGGGGAAAGCCCAAAACCCAAGGACGACTAAGCCGGGTTGGCCACCGCCCCTCAGAGCCAATCGCGGAGCATGGCGACGAGCGGCTTGTCGGCGGGTGGCATGGCGTACTCCGCCAGTCGCTCAACCCTGACCCAAGCCATTTCCTGACCCTCGCCCGGACTCGGAATTCCCCGCCAAACCCGACACAGATATAGAGGCATTAATAGATCGAAGTCATCGTAGGCGTGAGAGGCAAAGGTGAAGGGCGCCAAACAATTTGCGGATACGTCGATTGTCAGTTCCTCGCGGAGTTCACGGACCAGCGCCGCTTCAGGAGTCTCACCCCGTTCGATCTTGCCGCCGGGAAATTCCCAGAGCCCCGCCATCGGCTTTCCGGGTGGCCGCCGTGAAAGCAGGATACGCCCATCGCCATCGATGAGCGCGACCGCGGCCACAAGGACCAACGTCATGATCGTCTCAGCTCCGATAACGAACGTTAATATCGATATAACCCTCGGTGAGATCGCACGTCCACACGGTCGCCGAGGCCGAACCGACGGCGACGTCTACTTCGATGTCGACCTCGCGGCCCTTCAAATGGGCCGCCGCCGCTTCCTCTGCGCCGCCGGTGGATAGACCACCCGCCTCCGCAACGATGGCGCCGCCGACGCGGATGATTATCTTGTCGCGCGCCATGCGCTCGCCCGACTTCCCCGCCGCCATGACGATGCGGCCCCAGTTGGGGTCAGCCCCGGCGACGGCCGTCTTGACCAGGGGAGAATTGGCGATCGACATGGCGATGCGGCGCGCGGCTGTAGCCGATTGGGCGCCGCTCACGGTGATCGAGATAAGTTTTTGCGCGCCTTCGCCGTCACGAACTATTTGCTGTGCCAAGTCGGCACATACGGCCTGTAGCGCCTCCTTGAACTGCGGCCAGTGGGCGGAGTCTTCATTGATCGCCGCGCCCTTGCCTGTGGCGAAGAGCAACGCCGTGTCATTGGTCGAGGTATCTCCGTCTACGGTGATGGCATTGAAAGTTTGTTCAGATGTGTCTTTCAGGAGAGTGCGCAAATTCCGCGCGGGTATCGTGGCGTCGGTAAAGACGAATGCCAACATGGTGGCCAAATCCGGAGCAATCATTCCGGATCCCTTGGCAATACCATTTATAGTGGCGCTGGAATCCCCGATGGGGACACGGCGGGTTGCGCCCTTGGCGAAGGTATCGGTTGTCATGATCGCCCGTGCCGCGGAATCCCACCCAGCGTCGTCGATTCGAGCGTGAAGCGGTGTCAGCGCGGCGATCAGTCTATCGCCGTCAAGCTGATCGCCGATGACACCCGTCGAAGCGATGAATATCTCGCTCGGCAAGCAACCAAGGATTTCCGCCATGGCCGTTGCCGTTCGGCGCACCGCCTCGATTCCCAAAGATCCAGTGAAGGCATTGGCAACGCCAGCGTTTACCACAAGCCCGCGCGCCGAGCCGACGGCAAGATGATCGCGGCACCAATCAACGGGCGCTGCGGCCGTTGCCGAGCGAGTCAGTACGCCAGCGACTTGCGTCCCTGGGACGCAAGTCGCCAGCATCAGGTCTTCTCGCCCATGATAGCGGTGGCCGCACTCGATACCGCCGAGTCGTACGCCGGGGATCGGCGGTAATCGCGGAAATGCGGACGGTGCGAGAGGTGACAAAGGCGGCATGGCGTCGCGTATCGGCTGTTACGGGTTGTGTCCCGTGGCGAGCGGCCCCGCCAAACGGCCGGGAGTCTCAACTCAAGCATCATGCACAACGAAGAAGAGCGCACAAGCGTGATCGTGGGCTCCCATTCTCCGACCAGTCACGTGCTAGTGTATGGGAGCTTTCGTTGACAGCTACGACCGTGCGGCCTATTTCTCGGACCACCGACCGACGCACGGCGGAAATGTATTCTTTCAAGGGTTTGCTATAGATCATCATGTTCGGCGCAATCGCACGCAAGATTTTTGGCACCGCGAACGACCGCATCATCAAGGACTTTCGCAAGACCGTTGAGAAGATCAACGCCAACGAAGCGGAGCTCGAAAAGCTTTCCGACGAGGAACTGCGGGCATGCACCGAAACGTTGCGCCAGAACTTAGCCGAGGGTACGCCGCTCTATAAACTGCTGCCGGAGGCCTTTGCGACGGTTCGCGAGGCAGCGAAGCGAACTCTTGGACAGCGGCACTTTGATGTTCAGATGATTGGCGGCATGGTGTTGCACAACGGCATGATCGCTGAGATGGCGACCGGTGAAGGCAAGACCCTCGTGGCCACGCTCCCAGTCTACCTCAACGCGCTTGAGGGAAAGGGCGTTCACGTCATCACGGTCAATGATTACCTCGCTCAGCGCGACGCCGCCTGGATGGGCGAGATCTACGAGTTCCTGGGCCTCAAGGTCGGCTGCATCGTGCACGGCCTGGATGATGATCAAAGGCGCAAACAATACGGCGCCGACGTCACCTACGGCACCAACAATGAATTTGGCTTCGACTACCTGCGTGACAATATGAAGTACTCGCTCGATAGCATGGTACAGCGTGCGTTCAATTACGCCATCGTTGACGAGGTCGACAGCATTCTCATCGATGAGGCGCGGACTCCGCTGATCATATCCGGGCCTACCGAAGACAATTTCGAGCTCTACCGCAAGATCGACCGATTTATTCCGCCGCTCGACGATGAAGATTTCGAGAAAGACGAGAAGGCGCGAGCCGTAAGTCTCACCGATGCTGGGGCCGAAAAGATCGAGCAGTTGCTGCGCGAGGCGAACATGCTGAAGGGCGAAAACCTGTACGACATCGAGAATGTATCGGTGGTCCACCATGTCAACCAGGCCTTGCGGGCGCACAAGCTTTTCTCCCGCGATACTGATTATATCGTCAAGAATGACAAGGTCGTGATTATCGACGAATTCACCGGCCGCATGATGGAGGGC
>JAAXGF010000188.1 GCA_012267605.1 Alphaproteobacteria bacterium
TTGAGGCACCTGGGCAGTTACCTGGCTTGGCCGATACGCGGAACGTACGGAAGGGACCATGCGGGCACTGCGCAGCGTGTTTACGCGCTTTGCCGAAGACAGCCGTACTGCACCGGACTTGGGCGCGGTCCATTGTCTGCTCGGGATATTGCTCAAGCGCGGGCGGGTGCCGCCAGCGAGCCGTGCCGAAAAGGAAAAAGGTCCGGACACCGTGTTGGAAAGACAGTTGTCCACGCTGATGTTCGATCCGGGCTGCGCGTACGGGCTGCGCGAAAGCATGAATCACCTGCACCGCACCGCAACTTTGGCACGGGATCGCCTATCCGTGGACGCATGGCGAACTCTTCAGCGATTGCGCAGCGAAAGCGGTTGGCGCCGACGACGGGCGGGTCTGCTGAGCGGTCGCCTCGAAATTGGCGATGTTCTCGATCTCCTTAGCGACGCTATTCGTACGATGGCTGCCTTTAGCGGCATGGAAATGGAAAATATGACCCGCAACCACGCGTGGCGTTTTGTCAACATGGGCCGCCGGTTAAAACGGGCGCTTGATACTACTCTGTTGTTGAGGCGATTGCTCGCCCGCGGCGATCCCGAGGAAAACGCCAGCTTAAGTCTACTCCTGGAGTTAGCGGACAGTTTTATGACCTATCGGTCCCGCTACATGGCCACGCCGGCGCTAGCACCAGTCTTCGACCTATTGCTTTTAGACGAGATCAATCCACGCTCGGTAGGGTTTCAGATTGCCGCCTTGGCAGGGCATATCGACCTCCTGCCAAGGGATCACGACGTTCCCGTCCGAGGAGAAGACCAGCGAATCGTTTTGGCTCTTCTGACGGAACTCCGTTTGGCAGACATTGCAACCCTGTGTCAAACCAACAAGGATCAGAAGCGTCCGGCCTTGAATCAGCTTCTTGGCCGGGTCCACAGAGAATTGCCACACCTCTCGGAAGTTATCGCGAGCACCTATTTCGCCCACGCCGAACAGCGGCGCGCGCCTGACGTTCTACGCCACCAACCTGTAACATGAAGTACGAAATTAGCCACCTCACAACCTACGACTACGGTCAACCCGTGGCGATATCCCATCACGTTTTGCACCTGATTCCCCGTCCATGCGAGCACCAGGAGAGAATCAAACTGGCCCTCGACGTGTCGCCCCAGCCCACACTGCGCGGGAGCGGTGCCGATTACTTTGGAAACCCGGTTACGTATTTGACACTACAGACCCAACACACCCAGCTCAAACTGCACGCCAAGAGCACAATAATCGTAACCGTGCCGCAAACACCCGATCCCGAATCGACCCAGCCATGGGAAACCGTCTTCGATGACCTTTGTAATGATAACTCGGAAGCGGCTTTGGCAACCATTCAGTACGCATTCGACTCACCGTACACGGGGGCAAAGGTGGACGTCGCCGCTTATGCGCGCGAATCCTTTACGCCAGGCCGACCAATCCTTTCAGCGGCGTTGGAGTTGACCAGCCGAATATATCGGGATTTCGCCTATGACGACGAAGCGACCACGGTTTCCACACAGGTCGACGAAGTATTCTCGGCGCGGCGCGGCGTGTGTCAAGATTTCGCCCATCTTCAAATCGCCTGCTTGCGGGCGCTATCCTTGCCAGTCCGCTATGTGAGCGGCTACCTGCTGACCCATCCGCCAGAGGGTCAGGAGAGGCTTGAAGGCGCCGACGCGTCTCATGCTTGGTTGTCGATTTGGTGCCCAGAACACGGGTGGGTAGACCTCGACCCTACGAACGACATGGTACCATCCGGTGAACACATTACCTTGGCCTGGGGACGCGACTATGCTGACGTAGGCCCGGTCAATGGCGCGATTTTTGGCGGCGGGCAGCATACGGTCAGCGTCGCGGTAAATGTAGCGCCGGAAAATAGCGGTTAGAACCACCGCGCGGATTTCGGTGAGGGCATAGGCACCCGAAACGCTGGATCACTCGTGAAGACGAGAAGGGAATGAAAATAAACGGTGGGAAGGGGACCGCGGCGGAAACCGAGTCCAGTACGCCGCGCCAATGTTCCGATTTTCCGGCCGGGCCGGGAATCTTCGGACACTACGACCCCGCAGGCTATTTCTGCGAAATGTTCGGCCGGCCCGGCCACCTTGCTACGCATACCAGCGCTATTGTCGAGCGTTTGGGCGCGCTTCCCCTTGCCGACTTGAGGCGCCGCTACGCCGCCGCCGAGCGGGAGCTATTGAATTTTGGAATTACGTTCACCGTCTATTCCGAAAAAGGGCAGACCGACAGCATCCTACCGTTTGACGTGATTCCCCGCGTCATCTCTGCATTGGAGTGGCGAAAAATCGAAACTGGCGTCGAGCAGCGAGTCAAGGCCATCAATCTTTTTCTCAACGATGTCTACCACCGTCAAAAAATTATCAAGGATGGCATCATACCTGCCGATTTGGTGTTCACCAACGCCAACTACCGCCGAGAGATGCAAGATTTCGATGTTCCGCTAGGTTCGTACACTCAGATTTGCGGGGTTGACCTAGTGCGGGGTGATGACGGTGAATTCCGCGTGCTCGAGGACAATGTACGCACCCCGTCTGGCGTATCGTACGTCATCGAGAATCGTCATTTGACCCGTCGCGCGTTTCCTGATTTACGGCGCCATTTTGCTTTGCGACGGGTGTCTGACTACGGTGAACGGCTGATCGACTCCTTGGTCGAGCTCGCGCCGAACGGCATCACCAGTCCTCAAGTCGTATTGCTTTCCGCAGGAACCTATAATTCGGCCTATTTCGAGCATGTGTTCCTGGCCCAGGAGGTGGGTGTCCCGATGGTCGAAGGCCGGGACTTATTCGTGGACGCCAATCACGTCTTTATGAAGACGATTAACGGCCCGCAGCCGGTTCACGTTATTTATCGGCGCATCGACGACGCATGTCTCGACCCCAATGTCTTCAATGCAGAGAGCGTTCTCGGCGTCAAAGGGCTGATGAGCGCCTATCAGGCAGGCAACGTTACCTTGGCCAACGCGGTGGGTACCGGGATCGCTGACGACAAGGCAATTTACGCTTACATGCCGCAGATAATTCGCTACTACCTCGGCGAAGAACCGCTGCTGCCCAACGTCGAGACACACGTTTGCCGGGACAAGGAGGGGCTAGCCTATACACTCGCCCACATTAAAGACTTGGTGATCAAGCCGGTAGGCGCGTCGGGTGGTTATGGCATCATCATCGGACCGCGCGCGTCACACCGCAAGTTGGAGGCCTGCCGCGCTAATCTGCGCGCCAACCCGCAAAATTTCATTAGCCAGTCTCTGGTCAATTTGTCAGTGTGCCCAACCCTGATCAATCGCCGCATCGAACCGCGGCACGTAGATTTGAGACCTTTCGTAATCAGCGGCAGATCGACTTGGGTTCTTCCCGGCGGGTTGACCCGCGTCGCATTGCGTAAGGATTCGTTAGTGGTCAACTCGTCACAAGGTGGCGGATCGAAGGATACGTGGGTCCTTGAGTAACCTACTCGCGCGTTACGCAGAATCTATTTTTTGGCTTGCCCGCTACGTCGAGCGTGCCGACAACTTGGCGCGCGTCCTCGACGTGAACGAAACATTCAGCCACGACACCAAGGGATACAGCAATTGGGAATCGATATTGAGACTCTATAACGACAGCGAAGTGTTCTACAAATCCGGTCGGCATTTGAGCGCGGATTCGGTAATTCAATTCTATGTCATCGACGGTACCAACCCCGGGTCCGTCCTCTCTTGTTTGCGGATGGCTCGAGAAAACGCCCGCACCTTGCGGCCGCTGATTTCCACTGAAATGTGGACCCAGCTCAACATTTTCTATCGTAGCCTGTGCGCACGAAAGGAAGCGGACCTCGCCGAACCCAAACTCAATGAGCTTTGTCGCTTCATCAAGGAAGGCTGCCAAACACATTTTGGCATCACCGGCGAGACTTTGTACCGAGACGAGGGCTGGTATTTTTACATCCTCGGCACAAACCTGGAACGAGCCGACCAAACGACGCGACTCCTCGACGTGAAATACGAGATCCTACTTCCCTCACCGTCGCACGTCGGATCCGCTCTCGACGTGAGCCAATGGAACGCCTTGCTGCGCTCAGCCGCCGGATACCATGCCTATAGGCGTATTCATCCACGTGGGGTCAGCCCCGACCGGGTGGCGGGATTTCTGTTGCTCGAACAACATTTTCCCCGATCAGTAGCGGCCTGCGTTTGTCAGGCAGCCGAAACCCTGGTCAAGCTGCGCGCACTTTACCGACTAGCGGCCGGACAGGGTTCTGAGGCTCGGCTCCTCGCGTTCAGGAATCGTCTGACCATGGAAACTATTAGCGCCATCCTCGCCCGTGGCCTTCACGAGGAACTCGATTGGATCCAACGAGAATTGATCGTCATCACCGATTCCCTGGGTAATGAATTCTTCGGCTGCGGCACGGCTTCGTCGGTGGCGTGATTCCGGAAACGCCAGGTGGCCAACGTCTTGATAAACGCGCGCTCTAACCAGCGGTTGGGAATGGGCAAGAAAATTTGGCCTTCGCGATTGACGTGGGCTTACAAATGGTGGCAACAGACCAGATAGATTAGTGTTCGGCCGTGGATTGACTTCGAACCGGACACTCCCGGTATATGAAATGGCTCATATCAAAAGGGATCGCGTTCTGAGGGGAATTCTTGACGATGCATTATCAAGCGATACTCAATCAAATTGCCGATCGCGTCCGACACTTTCAGGGCCGAGGGAAAGTTGCAGATTACATTCCGGCCCTCGCTCGAGTACCAGCCGATAAATTCGGCATGTCCCTGGCTACGGTGGACGGCGATTGCTACAGCGTCGGCGATGCTCACGAAAACTTTTCCATTCAAAGCATATCGAAAGTCCCGTCGCTGATGCTCGCAGTTGGGCAAATCGGTGGCAAGTTATGGGAGCGGGTCGGACGGGAGCCATCCGGGGATCCCTTTAATTCGCTGGTTCAGTTGGAATTCGAAAACGGAATTCCGCGCAATCCTATGATCAATGCCGGCGCTTTGGTGGTTACTGATTGCGTGCTGTCCAACACAAGAGACGCGAAGCAAGCGATTCTCGATTTCGTGCGTGTGTTTGCCGGCGATAAGAACATCCATTATGACTCGGAAGTTGCCGCCTCGGAAATGGAACACCGCTTCGGCAATGCGGCGCTGGCCAACTACATGAAGAGTCGCGGCAATTTGGCGAACGACATCGAAGACGTGCTCGATGTGTACTTTCACCAATGCTCCATTGCCATGAGTTGCCGGGATTTGGCACGAATGTTCTTGCCGCTCGCCAACAAGGGCGTTTCACCAATCGCCAACACTCGCGTCCTCAGCGAGGCGCGTACCAAGCGGGTGAACGCCGTGCTGCTCACTTGTGGTCTGTACGACGCGGTAGGCAATTTCGCGTTCCGCGTCGGCCTGCCAGCGAAAAGCGGGGTCGGGGGTGGAATCGTCGCCATCATGCCGAACGAATTTTCCGTCGCCGTATGGGCGCCCGAGCTTGAAGAATCTGGCAATTCATTGGTCGGTACCGAGGCTCTTGCCTTGCTGACGACACTGACTGGAAAATCTATCTTCTAATCCATAGCTAAAATTTAGCCCAAGCATTTCCGGCGATGCATTGCTCCCGGAACAAATGAACCCACCGAATCGCTGGGGGAGCTCGGACAATTCAGCCAAACTGCGATCGCTAAGATTTGACGCAGATCAAAACGATCCAACATGATGTGCAAATTGGAATTTGCAGAATTGAATCTTTGGACGAGGATCGAGTGGCGCGGGCCCAAACGTTGAATCTTGGTCTAAGCAGCCGAGATCAGACTGGCGAGCGGGAGTTTTAGTGAACGGGATGCGGCTTGCGGTAGCTTTGATCTTCCTCTTGTTGGGCCTGCCCATTTTATTCGGCTTCCTTGCGTTGCAATCTTTTCCAGCGGTCGCGAATCTGCCGACGACGGAGGCTGCCAACGCCGAAATGGCGAAATATGTCTTGAAGCGACTCCGGGACGCATTCCAGTCGCGAAAGCGACAGCGAATTGTGTCGATCTCCCAATCTGAATTGAATAGCGTGATGCTCTTCGCGGCGCGGGCGGTTCCTTCCTTCCGGGGACGTACCAACGTCTCTTCCAAAGAGATCACATTCGCAATGTCCGCGATTCCGCCAGGGTTGCCGGCGGATAGGTGGCTCAATCTCGAGTTAGCCGTCTCACCCTCGCGACAAGGGCTGGAAATTTCATCAATCCGAATTGGCGATATCGATTTGCCTCCAGGGATCATACTGCCGTTCGTGACCTTCGCGATCGACATGGCCCTGGGCGACGAACTTGGCAGCCTTATTCTTGACGGTGTTGATAGCGTCATGGTGTCGGGTAGGACGGTCTCTATTGGAATCAGCATTTCCCCCCTAACCCGTGAATTGTTTTTGGCTCGATCCAAGGCCCGAACGCGTCAGATCAACCCGTTCGGGGACACCGCTGACGCCGAGAGCTATTACCTGGCCGTGCACAAGGCGGCTGAGGTCGGCATTTTACCTAATCGTGGGTCGTTTCTGCCATATCTCCGTTTTGCCTTCGGGCTGACCCACCAGCAGGCGGCCGACGGAGACGCTGTAGCTGAAATGCGCTCGGCAATGCTCGCCGTTGGGGTCTATTGCGGCCTTCGCCAACTGGAGATTTTGGTTGGCAATGTCGCACCGGAATCCTTGCGGAATCAGCCTGCGCATTGTCGAAAAACCACTCTCAACGGTCGGGTAGATTTGCGCCTCCACTTTATTATTTCTGCCGTATTGCGCGTGGCGTCGGATGCTGGCGCCACGTTTGCGATCGGCGAATTTAAAGAACTCCGAGACGCCAATGGAGGCGGAAGCGGCTTCAGTTTTGACGACATCGCAGCAGACCTCGCGGGCGCTCGGTTCGCAGAAACATTATTTGCCAACGCGACGACCAGCGAGACGCGGCGAATTTTGCTGGGTAGGATGAAAAGAGAATCGGAGGTCTTTCCGAACATCGAGGGTTTGCCCGTGGGACTTTCGGACTCCGAATTTAAGCGCCGTTTTGGGGATGTTGACAGCGTTCCCTATAAGACCATGCTGACGGTGATCGAAAAGCGAATCGATAAGCTATTGTTTCACGCTCGCACTTAGCGCGTTGCGTTCTACGCCTCCCGTTCATGCGCGAATTCGCCCATGTCTGCACACCGTCTCAAATTCACTTGCTCTCTGATGGCTCCCTTTTCCGTTAAGAGCGGCGTCGCCCTAACAGCCGGGAATGGTTCGCGGACATTGGCGCTTACCGAAATGAACGGCTCGTGACCCTGGCCTGGTAATAGGGTGACTTAAATTGCTGTTCCACCGACTGAGAAACAAGCTCCCAATCGTCTTGATCATACTGCTATCTCCCATCATCGTCGTATTAAACATACTCCTTGTCTTGATAATGTTTCTCGATCCACGGGCGAGAAAATTCGATAAACAAGAAGCCCGAGCAATTCTTTCCGAAGAACTCGAAAAAGTGCGAAAGCTCGGGTACGCAAAACTACGGAAACTATTTATCGAACAAAAACAGATCAAGAATTTTGAAATAACGGCTACATCGGGTGTTGATTACCAAGTTGAAATCCAAGGATGGTGGGACGGAGAACCAGATAAGGATATTCTCATCTCGGGCGGTATCGATAACGGAGGTCTAAGTGCTTACGTGCCGTTGAGCGACTCATTCATTATGAGACGCGATGGCTCTCTTGCTGAAAATCAGTAGTTTCGTGGTACCTCAATCGAATCCCTCCGACCGGCTGGCCCAGACCGATTTTGACAACTCGTGGTTGGAGGCAGGGAAAGCCGATGACCACCTCACCTCCACCAGCTGATGAACGGCTGATTACCGACCGCCTAACCCCAGAAAGCTGCCGTTGGCAAGGGTCTCATTCTACTTCGGCTCGTGACCCAAACCAGCCAATCGATCACAGGCTCGAAATCGAAAATGGCCGCCTGTTAGACGACCGTACTCCACTTCCTATCGAAGTTGTTGGGTCAGGCGGGCTTTCGAATGCGCCGCCGGGCGAATACCAATGTGGCGAGGCCCGTCCCGAATAGGGCTAGGCTTGCTGGTTCGGGAATGCCAGCAGGCCGCGGGTTCTTGAACACCCCCCATGTGCGATCATTCCTTGTTACGGCGCTGTTGTATTCGGCGACGCTCCCGAATGGTATTTGTGTTTGATCGGCGGCGTCTGATATATCGTTTTGTGCAAGTACCGATAACCCGCTGTTCAGTATATCGAATGGGATGAAGACGCCACAGTTCGAGGACCCGGGACAACCGTTTGTGAGGCCTGGATCAGTGTCGAAATTGCCCAAGCCTCCGTCCATGAAAACGTCAGCCAAAAGGGCCTGCGCCGCAGCCTCCGCGTCCGCTTGTGAGTTAAAGGCGAAATCCGAATCCATATCGCATCCGCCGAAGAGAGCCGCGCAAGTCCCGTCCATGAACATGACATCCCAGAGAGTGCCGCCGACGTTTAATCCCGTGACGCCAAGGAGATTGCCGCTCATATCGACATCCAGCATGAGAGCGGCGTTGGACTGTTGACTCCAACCGCACATCAAAGCGACGGCAATCGCGCTCGCCGCAATTAGTTTCTTCAAGGATGACATTGTCGAAAACTCCCCAAGAGCCGGCGTGCCCACGACCAGCGACCGTGACCGGCACACCCTAAATTATTTCAGCATTCCCCATCGCTGAATTTTTTTCTAATTCTAACGGTTAGCCTTAAGCCGCACAATTCGCCTTTTGGAATGTCTCTTTTGGGCTAATATTCTCCGTATTCGGTAGTGGTTGGAAACGGCAGCTAAATTCCTATTAGCCGCCAAAAATTTTTTCAGGCCGTCGACGGCGTGAGCTGAACCTTACCCGGTGATTTCCGCATGTCCCCGGTGAGTTCCGCATGTGCTTGCACGCCGGAGCCGCCGTCTAGCTTTCGAAGATTAGATCGACCGGAGAGATCGGCACGCCGAACTGAGCGCACCAAATCACCACGCTCGGATAGTCCGTCAAATCGACGCCCGTGGGGATCGGATATTTTTGACTTCCCTTGAAGGCGCGCAGACAGCAGAAGTTTACCAACGTAGTGCCCTCTACGGCTGCCTCATCGCGGATTTCGCGGTTCGGTAACAGATAGACATGAAATTTTGGGCCCAGTCCGCCTTCGAAGTCGGTATCGAGATGAATGAATTTTGAGACTGCAACATGCCTAATGCCGCGACATAGGAAGGCCATACCCTGATTGGAATACGTACTTGTTCGTAAGAATATTCACGGATTGATTGAGCTTCCGAACCCTCTCAAATTTGATGCGAACCCAAAAAATGGAGCACCAATATTTGGTGCGCAAATTTGTATCGCGCGCTGAAGATTGGCTGCGCTGAACGAGAGGAGGGAAACGAATATGGACGCGAAATCGCTGCTTCCGTCTCACTGGAGCATTTTTCACCCGGCTAAGTCAGATGCCCCTCATCCATTTCAAGCTTTACAGGCGGAAATGAACCGGGTTTTTGACAACTTCACGCACGGGTTTCCGACTTTCGGTACGGATCGTTCGGACACCGGCGAAATTGTCCTGAACCCGAGGATCGACGTATCTGAAAGCGACGATGAAATCCAAGTTTCGGTCGAATTGCCCGGCGTTGATGAGAAAGGCGTCGATGTCACCTTGGCCGATGACGTGCTCTACATCAACGGTGAAAAGAAGGCTGAGAAAGAGACAAAGAAGAAAGACTACCGACTCGTCGAACGTTCCTACGGCATGTTTCAGCGGGCCATACCCGTGCCATCGGGTTTGAATCCTGACGACGTCAAGGCGAGCTTCAAGAAGGGTGTACTGACCGTCACGCTGACCAAGTCACCGGAACTCAAAAAGC
Organism: Alphaproteobacteria bacterium; assembly: GCA_012267605.1. Taxonomy (GTDB): domain Bacteria; phylum Pseudomonadota; class Alphaproteobacteria; order JAAXGF01; family JAAXGF01; genus JAAXGF01. The sequence continues at coordinate 9,916 of JAAXGF010000188.1, forward strand.
GAACCCGTAAAATTCCAGTTACGTGACGCGGAAGATTGGAAAGAGTCGCGAAATCATAGGCGCGAGTGATAGGTCATGAAAGCAGCATGGATATTTATCGCAGCGGTACTCACGGCTTCCCTAACCTTACATCCAGTCGCCGCACAGAAAGGAGTGGGCGAGCCAAAAGGCGTTGCCCAAATGACCGAGGAACCGACCGTCACCACGTTCTTCGGCATCGTAGAAGACGTGAAAATTGGACCCTGCGAAAACACGACGGGTCCTTCTCCGCTAGGTGTGCACCTGATGCTTGGCACGGACGAAATGGGGCCGATCGATCTCCACCTCGGTCCGATGAGCGCCGTTGACTACGTCGCCGAACTGATTGCAACGGGAGATACGGTCATGGTGCAGGCGTTTCGTACATCGCAATTGACTGACGGCGCATACGTCGCGAAAACACTGACTTTGGAAGACAAGCTCATTGAACTTCGCGACGACGATCTCCGTCCGAATTGGGCGCGCGGTGCAGATCGAGGTGCCGGTCAGGGTAAAGGCCAGGGGATGGGCGCTGGCAAGGGCGCTGGCCAAAAATCACCCGGCTGGTGTTGGGAATAGCTGGACCCTGAAGACGAGCGATGTCCAAGGATTACGAAACGATATCAAACGAGGTTGCCGACGGCGCGGCAGAACTTTGCAGATCATTGCCGTCCGAAATGAGGGCCTTTATGGGTCTTGGGGCGGCAACCTACGCCGACGGATCGCTTAGTCGAAAGACGAAGGAGCTGATCGCACTGGCGATTGGCGTTACGGCGCGTTGTGACGGCTGCATCGCCCACCATAGTAAGGCGTGCCATGCGAAAGGCGCGACCCGTGAAGAAGTGGTCGAAGCCATTGGCGTTGCAATACAGATGGGAGGAGGCCCGGCAATGGTTTACGGTGCCGATGCGCTCCGTGCATTTGACCAATTCGCCTCTCAATAACCCCTAGTCCGCGGTTGGCCTCAGTCGTTCTTGGTCCGCTCGGTTTCGGCTTCAAGCCGTAGCGTACGAAAAACGCCGCTTAGGTCACCGGATTACCGTTTCAACGAAAGGCAGGTGTTCGGGGTCGCCGTTTTCAACGAGATCCCCCTACTAACCGCCAAAAAAATATTCTAGGGCCGTCGACGGCGTAAGTTGAACCTTGCCCGGTGAGTTCCGCTTTTGCTTGCACACCGGGACCGCCGTCTAGCTTTCGAAGATTAGATCGGCCGGAGAGATCAGCACGCCGAACTGGGCGCACCAGATCACCACGCTCGGATAGTCTGTCAAATTGATGCCCGTGGGAATCGGATACTTTTGACTTCCTTTGAAAGCGCGCAGACGGCCGAGGTCAACGAACATGGCGCCTTCCACCGCTGACTCGTCGCGGATTTCGCGGTTCGGCACCAGATAGACATGAAACTTTGGCCCCGGTCCGACTTCGAAGTCGGTTTCGAGATGAACGACCGTCTCGTAGACCGCGACCTTGCCTTTGCCGTAGTGGATGGGATCAGACGGGTTGGCGTGGATGAACTGCCCGTGTGCTACCAGGTGGCTGCGCTCTTCATCTGTCAACGTCTCTGCGGCTTCCGGTGGCGGGAACACGAACGGATAAACAAAAAACCCGACCGCCAAGCCGAAGCCCGTGCCGAGTACACCGCCAACGAATAGGAATGCAATGCTGCGCCACATTTCCCGTCTCCCAATGCGTCTTGATCCTTTATAACCGAATTCGCGCCGTCCATTCGGGAATCAGTTTCACAGTTAGAACTCTAACCCGGCCCCTACTGAATGAGTGTGAACGTTAGATTATGGCCAGTCTTTGCGCCATCGGTAAGTTAAATGGAACGGCTGGGCGAAATACGCCATGTGCCCAAGCAGCTCGTGATTAACTGCAAACCTGGCGCTCCTATGGTCGCCGTCTTCGCGGGTGACGGGCGGTTTGCTCCGCCCATGGCAATTTGCTAGTTTCGGTGGCGAATAACGAATTTTTTCCCGAAGCGGCGCTGGGGAAGGTAATGGAACTCCCAAACGAGGCGGTCGCGGTCGCGCCAAGACCGACCTACCGCATGTTTGTCAAAGACCTCGTGCTCGCCTGTAGCATCGGAGTCTACGCCCATGAACGCGGCCGCCGCCAACGGGTGCGGGTCAACGTCGATCTCGATGTACATGATTCCGGACCGTCTCGGGGCGATACGGTGTCATCGGTGGTTAGCTACGAGAACATCGTCGTCGATGTCCGTTCGCTGATCGCCGAGGGGCACATCAATCTCATAGAAACCTTGGCGGAACGAATCGCTGAAAAGTGTTTGCGGAATCCGCAGGTGGTTGCCGCGCGCGTGCGGGTCGAAAAACTCGACGTGTTCACGGAGGCTGCGAGTGTCGGTATCGAGATTGAACGCACCGCACGTGTTGGCTATCCCCTGAGAATTCTGCAGGGGGGCGGTCAGAGCCGCGATTCGTGACGGTGAATCGGGACGATACATGAAAGTTGTTCAGATGCCGCCGGACGTCGCCGAAGCGTCCGACCCGCCAAATGACGTACGGCGACGATCGAAGGCTTCGCAGTTTCGTCAACTCCTCACCGCGCCAGAACTAGATTTCATCATGGAAGCCCACGACGGCGTTTCCGCACGCATCGTCGAGGAGGCGGGCTTCCCGGCGATTTGGGCATCGGGCCTGACCATATCGACAGCGCTTGGCGTGCGCGATCGTAACGAAGCTTCGTGGACGCAAGTTATCGATGTTCTCGACTTCATGGCCGACGCGACATCGATTCCGATTCTGCTCGATGGCGACACGGGGTACGGAGATTTCAACAATTTTCGCCGTTTGGTGCGCAAGCTTTGCCAACGGGATATCGCCGCCGTTTGCGTCGAAGACAAGACCTTTCCCAAGACCAACTCCTTCGTCGACGGGCCTCAAGCCCTGGCCGAGGTCGGTGAATTTTGTGGGAAGATCAAGGCCGGCAAGGATTCACAACTCGATTCGGAATTTTCCATCATCGCCCGTATCGAAGCGCTGATCGCCGGGCGCGGTATGGATGAGGCTTTGCGCCGTGCCGAGGCTTATCACGCGACCGGTGCCGACGGCATTCTCATTCATTCAAAGGAATCGACCGCCGACGAGGTGATGGCTTTTGCCAGCGAGTGGGCGGGCCGGTGTCCACTCGTCATCGTGCCGACGATGTACTATGCCACGCCTACGGAAAACTTCCGCAAAGCCGACATATCACTCGTCATCTGGGCAAATCATAATTTGCGCGCGTCGATCACCGCCATGCGGGACATCAGCCGGCATATCTTTCAAGAGCAGTCCGTCACCGCGGTCGAGGGTAGCGTCGCTAGTTTGCGCGACGTGTTTCGCCTCGCCGGCAATTCGGAATTGGCGGAAGCGGAAAAACGATATCTTCCTGTGTCTGGCGATTCCTGCCGAGCCGTGGTTCTGGCGGCGTCGCGCGGCAGTGCCTTGGCCGACCTTACCGAGGACAAGCCGAAGTGCATGCTCGATGTGCGCGGTGAACCTATTCTTGCGCGACTGGCGCGCGCCCTTGGCGATGCTGGGGTGCAGGACGTAACCGTGGTTTGTGGCTACAAGCACGAAGCTGTCGACGTGCCGCGAATTCGCAAAGTGATTAACCCCGAGTTCGATTCGACAGGAGAAGCCGCTTCCTTGGCGCGTGCCGTTGAGGACATGAGTGGCACCACCATTGTTTCCTACGGCGACATCGTATTTCGCTCGTACATTCTTGATTTGCTGCTCAAATGCGATGCGGACATCGCCGTCGTGGTCGACGCCCATCCGGGGGAGGGAGCACGGCGTGGCATGGACTTGGCATGCTGTAGCCGGGCCCACGCGCGCCAGAATTTGGACGACGTTCCCGTAACGCTCGAATCCATAGGCCAAGAGGTTGCCGAGGAATCCGCCCACGGCGAATGGATCGGATTGGCGAAGTTCAGCGCCAGAGGTGTCGATCTTCTGCGCGCCGAAATCGCCGCCATGTCCGACGACGAAACTCTAAGCCAGGCAGGCCTGCCCAATGTACTGCAGCGCTTGGTCGCCCACGGTGAAAAACCCCGCGTGGTCTATGTCATGGGTGATTGGTTGGACGTCAACGACGCCTTTGGCTTGGCCAACGCGCGCAATTTCATGTGAGCCCGCGGGGACGGAGCAAGATGATGAGGCTTGTATTCGCCCTCTCCCTCAAGGGGGAGTGTTATTTCCATCCGTGTGGAATTCGGTGGGATGATTCAAGCGCGTCGTTTGCTTGCTGAGGCTAAGGCCCAGGGGTTTGATTTTTTCTCGGGCGTGCCGTGTTCCTTTCTGACGCCTGTTATCAACCGCGTCATAAGCGACCAGGAGACCGAATACGTCGGCGCTGCGAGCGAGGGGGAAGCGGTGGCCATCGCCGCTGGAGCTTGGCTGGCCGGCCGGGAGACCGTTGTCATGTGTCAAAACTCCGGTCTCGGGAATACGATCAATCCACTTACCTCGCTGAACTGGCCGTTTCGCATCCCGACGTTGCTGATCGTGACCTGGCGCGGCCAGCCGGGACTCAAGGATGGGCCCCAGCATGAGTTGATGGGTCGGATCATGTCGGATCTTCTCGACGACATTGCCGTGCCTCACAGGCTATTGCCGGCGTCGGACGCCGAAATTGGTCCGTCTCTCGAGGTTGCGCGTGCGGCGCTTCGCAACAGCGACCTGCCGTTTGCCTTTATCGTCGAAAAAGGTGCCGTAGCACCTGAGACTCTGGAGGAAGTGGCGAGAACGCCGCCACCTTCGGGCAGCTACACCGACCTCACATCGAAAGGCCCCCGGCCAACCCGGGCCGCGACACTTGAAACCTTGCTCGCCTTGGTGCCCGATGAAGTGGCATTGATCGCCACCACGGGAAAATGCGGCCGAGAGCTTTTCACCCTTGCCGACCGGCAGCAGCACCTCTACCAAGTAGGCTCGATGGGTTGTGCCAGCGCCATGGGTCTCGGCGTTGCCCTCAACGTGGAACGGCCCGTCGTGGTGATCGACGGCGACGGCGCCGCCCTGATGAAAATGGGCACATTGGCGACCATCGGTGCGTATGCACCCGCTAATTTGATCCACGTTCTGTTGGACAATGGGGTGCACGATTCGACCGGTGGCCAGGCGACTGTCTCGACCGGTGTCGATTTTGCTCGGGTGGCCCAAGCCTGCGGTTACCGCCGATGTGCTTCCGCCGACGATCTGGCCGGCTTCGAACAAGCGTTTTCCAAGGCTCTTTCGACCGAAGGGCCGCATCTCATTCACCTGCGCATCCGCCCCGGTAGCATGGAAAAACTCGACCGCCCGACGGTCGCACCCCGCGACGTGGCCCGGCGGTTTAGGGATTTTCTACGGAACTAGCCCGACTTCCGCAACTCGGGGGTCGCGAAGATGCTAACCCATTGATTTTCCACAATCGGACCTCCAAAGGTCGGCACTACAGGGCGCCAAATGGAGGGGGCGAATCGAGGG
>JAAXGF010000298.1 GCA_012267605.1 Alphaproteobacteria bacterium
GTCTTGTCGAACACGACCGTATCCACCGTGGCCAGTCGTTCCAGGGCGTCGCTGCGCTTGACCAGACAACCCCTTTGGAACAGTTGCCCAACGGCGCCGACCTGTACTGCGGGGACGGCCAGGCCGAGTGCGCAGGGGCAGGTGACAATGAGCACGGCAACGGCGATCAACAACGCCGCTTGCCAGCCCATGCCAAAGCCCAGATTCCAAACTATGAATGCGGTGAGAGCCAGGGTGTGGACGGCGGGCGTGTAATAGCGCGATAGGCGATCTGCGAGACGTACGTAGCGGGTGCGGCTCTGCTCGGCTGCCTCCATCAGAGCGGTGATTTCCGACAGTAGTGTTCCCTCACCTATGGCTTTGCTCTCAACCGTGACGGTAGCGCCCAAATTGCGTGATCCGGCGTGGACCCGGGTTCCGCATTCGGCGGGACGCGGCGTGGATTCACCGCTGACCAAGCTATCGTCCACCTCGGTATGTCCCTCGATGACTCGTCCGTCCACGGGAAAGCGTTCGCCGGCGGCGACCTGGAGTCGGTCGCCTACCCTCACTGAGGCTAAGGTAACAAGCTCAAGGACACCGGACGGGTCGAACCGGTGGACATTGGTACCGCGAAGGGCAAGCAGATTCGCCGATGCCGAATGGGTTTTTGTGCGCAAAGAGGAATCAAGGGTGCGGCCGATGAGGAGCAGGAACAGCAAGGTGGTCGCTGCGTCAAAATAAACATGTTCGGCTCCGGCAATGGTTTGCTGCAAACTCATCCCGGTGGTCAACAACACGGCGACCGAGATCGGCACATCCATGTTAGCGGTTCGAGCCTGCAAGGCGCCGAGGGCGGAACGGAAAAACGGCCGGCCCGCGTAAGCCACGGTTGGCAAAGCGATGAGTGCGGCAACCCAGTGCAGTAGGTCGCGGGTCGTGCCGCTCATGTCCTGGACCAGACCTGCCCACACCGCCACCGAGATGAGCATGACGTTGGCCGCACCGAATCCTGCGACGGCGAGGGCCTGGAGCAGGTATCGATCCATTGTTGGCGTCGCCGCCACGTTGGCGTCGAATGGCACGAGGTGGAATCCCATGCGTTCGATTTTGTCAACCAGGTCTCGAGGGTCTGCGGTTTCCGGTTCCCACACTAGGCGCATGCGCTTTGAGGTGGCGTTGACCCGGGCACTGACAACGCCATCAATCTGTGACAATGCGCTTTCGATTTGACGCACGCACGACGCGCAGTGCATGCCCTCGACAATCATAGAAAGCTGGGCCGTACCGTCTTGTCCCTGCGAAATGAATGGCCCTGGGTCGATGGTATCGGCGGTAGTTTTCACCGGGCTTCTCCCAAGCGGAATTCGAAGTCGCGCCGAAACGGAGTGCCATCTGCCGCCTTGGCGGTAAAGCGAAACCGCCAGGCACCCGACCTAGGCAATTTCTCGGCAAACCAGTAACGCCCGCGTGTAGTTGATTCGGCTTGGAGAACTGGGGAATCAAAGATTTCTTGCATGGGGTGAACTAAGCGGCCACGCACTCCCTCAGCCGAGACACCGCCGCCATTGCCATCAATCAGGGAGACTTCGGCGATTACCAGCTTGGGCTCATCAGCGTCCCGACTCAGCAATAGTTCGGCTCGCCAACCTAGCTCGTTTTGGCGGGCGATCGCGTCAATCTGCTCATTGTAGGAGAGTCCCTGGCGGTAGGGGGATTCCTCGGCGCGGCCCGGCCAGGTGTCCAACGCCCAATAAAGGTAAACCAGGTTGACCACGGCGGGGACGCCGAGAAAGGCGACAAGACCGAGGAGTACATGGCGCCCAGTGAGGCGGAATTGTTGACGGGTGAAAGGTTCCAGGGTCATGGCGAGGCCATCGTGCGGTTCAGTCGGATTCGTCTCCGTCTTCGGTGGGCTGGCCACCCCCGAGGGCATGCACGAATATGGCAAGCTGCTTGATCGTCACGCTGTCAAGCCGTTTGCTCCAGCTCGGCATGACCCCTTGGCGACCGCCATGAATTGTCTTGCGTACAGTGGCAAGGTCGCCGCCATAAATCCAAAAACCGTCAGCCAAATTCGGCGCCCCAACTTCTTCGATTCCGAGACCGAATTCTCCATGGCATCCGGCACAATTATCTGAAAAAGTTTCGGCCCCCATGATCGCAGCTTTCCAATCATGGTCGGCACCTGAAAGTGACAACACGTAGTTGGCGACCTTTTGAATTTGTGACCGGTCGAGGATTTGGTCGCGGCCGAAAGCGAGCATCTGCGACTGCCGGGATTCGTCATGGTTCGAATTGATTCCAACGGCGATAGATTGTTCGATTTCGGCGAGAGACCCACCCCATAGCCACGAATCATCAGCGAGGTTCGGGAACTCGCGACGGCCTTGGGCGTCGGTGCCGTGACATACGACACAGTTGTCGCCGAAAGCGGCTTTACCGCCCTTGAGCGCTAAATCGCGGAGTTCGGCGTCACCGGCAATATCATCGACGCTCATCCCCGCCATGCGCGTGACCCACGGGGACTGGGCGTCTGTCGCAGCCGCCAACTGGTCCGCCACCACTTGCCGCTGCTGATAATTGAGAATACCGGGCGTAAAGTCGCTCAGACTCGGCCATGCGGGCATGGCAATCCAATACGCCAGTGCCCAGAGAAACGCGATACGCAAACACCAGCTCATCCAGCGGGGCGGATTCGTGTCGAGTTCGGTGATGCCGTCCCATTCGTGGCCAGTGATCTCGGTACCCGTGACTTCGTCCCGCTTTACCGCCATGGGCGATCGTCCTTTTCCAAGGGTTGGCGTGCGGCGCGATCGAAACGCTTCTTGTTAGCCGGCAAGAAGGCATAAACGACCACGGCAAAAAAAATCACCATGAGGTAGATCAGACCCCAGGTCTGGGCGAAATAGGCGAGATCGTCGTAGCTCATGTGCGCCTCATCGCAAATTGGGGCCCTCGGCCTTGTAGTCCTGGAAATCCACCAGGGTCCCAAGCATTTGCAAGTACGATACCAAAGCATCCATTTCGGATAGCCGGTCGGCGTTGCCGTCGAAATTTCGAATGTTGACGTTTTCTCCGTAGCGTTCGAGCAGGCCTTCAGCATCACCCGAGTCCTCGTCGACCTGCGCCCTGGCATCCCGTGCCGCGAATTCAATCATCTCGTCGCTGTAGGGTACGCCAACGCGCTGCAAGGCCGCGAGATGCAACCCCAACTGGTCGGGTCGCAAGGGACGCTCCGCTAGAAACGGATACCCGGGCATCACCGATTCGGGAACGATCTCACGCGGAGCGACCAAATGGGCCACGTGCCAGGCGTCGGAATACTTGCCGCCGATACGCGCGAGATCGGGGCCAGTCCGCTTTGATCCCCAAAGAAACGGATGGTCGTAAATGGATTCGGCGGCCAGGCTATAGTGCCCATACCGTTCGACGTCGTCGCGCAGAGAGCGGATCATTTGCGAATGGCAAGCGTAACAGCCTTCGCGTATGTAAATTTCGCGGCCGGCCAGCTCCAGAGGAGTGTACGGCCGCATTCCGCGAACCTTTTCCACGGTGCTGTCGATGGTGAAGAGGGGGACGATCTCAAACAAACCGCCTAGCGAGGCTACGCCGATTAAAAATATCACGAACAGGATTGAATTCCGTTCGAGGATGACGTGTTTCCGGAGCACGGCTATCCCCTAACGCACCGGCTCGGGTTGGGCTTTGGGTAGCTCAGTCTCGACCATACCACTCTTGATCGTTCGCCAGACGTTGTAGGCACCGATCAGAGCCCCCAGCAAATAGAGCAAGCCACCGAGCGCGCGGGCGAAGTAATAGGGATGCATGGCCACCACGCTATCGATAAAGGAATAATCGAAATATCCCGCTTCATCGTAAGTGCGCCACATCAACGCCTGGGTAATTCCAGAATTCCACATCGATGTGAGATATATGACGACTCCGGCAAGTCCCAGCCAAAAATGCCAGGCCACCATGCGGGAAGAATACATGCCGGGACGCTTCCAGAGCCAGGGAACCAAAGTGTAGATCGTACCGAAGGTAATGAGACCCAGCCAACCCAGGGCGCCACCGTGAACGTGGCCGACGGTCCAATCAGTGTAATGGGATAAGGAATTGACTGCTTTGATGGCCATGAACGAGCCTTCGAAGGTGGACAGTCCATAAAAGGCGACCGCGGCCAGTAGAAAGCGAATGGACGGGTCGGTTCGCAATTTGTCCCACGCGCCGTTGAGGGTCATGACACCATTGATCATGGCCGACCAAGAGGGCACCAGCAGCACAATGGAAAACGTCATCCCTAGGGTCTGAACCCAGTCGGGGAGCGCCGTGTAATGGAGATGGTGCGACCCCACCCAGAGATACATAAAGGTGATTCCCCAAAAGCCGATAATCCCTAGACGGTACGAATAGATCGGCCGGTCGACGCTTTTGGGCAGGAAGTAATACATCATTCCAAGAAAGCCAGCGGTAAGGAAGAACCCGACGGCATTGTGGCCGTACCACCATTGGGTCATGGCGTCCTGTACGCCGGAGAATAGACCGTAGCTCTTGGTTGCACCCAGAGCGATCGGCACGGCCAGGGCGTTGACGATATGGAGCATGGCCACGACCACGATGAACGCCAGGTAATACCAATTGGCAACGTAAATGTGCGGCTCGGCGCGCCGAGCCAGCGTCTTCATGTAGACGATAAAATAGGTAACCCAGACGACGACCAACCAGATGTCGGCGTACCATTCCGGCTCGGCATACTCCCGCGACTGGGTGATGCCCAACAGGTACCCGGTGGCGGCGATGATGCAAAACAGATTAAACCCGAGAAGCACGAACCAAGGTGCGAGCGTTCCGGCCAGCCGGGCCTTGGAGGTTCTTTGTACGACGTAGAACGAGGTGGCGATGAGCGCGTTGCCGCCGAAGCCGAAAATCACGGCGGAAGTGTGCACCGGCCTCAGTCGGCCAAAATTGGTCCACGGCAGGTCAAAATTAAGCGCCGGGTAAGTGAGCTGCCACGCAAGCCAATCGCCAACGGCGAACCCCACGATACCCCAGAACAGGGCAATCAGAATGCCCGCGCGGGTAACCTCATCGTTGTATTCCAAACTTTCCGGGCTTATCGGCTTCCGCCGCGTGGCGTAAGTGATGAGCGCGACAGTTCCGAGCAGGGCGGCGGCAAAAAACATACCGCCGTGAATAGCCATGAGATGGTCATGGGAGATCGCCACCGTGACCAAACTGACGAGTGCGAGACCGCCGAGGCCGATAAACCCGAATAGAGTTTCCGATTGACTCAACGTCCCACCCCCCTCGTGTTTCGACGCATGGACTTGTTGCCAAACGATGGGATCAGTCGACCCATAAAATCAAGACCTTCGTGATCTTTGGCTGGGCCAAAGTCCGGGATCGGCACCCAATCTCCAGCCTGGAGCGAATTTGAGAGCCAACCCCTCGCGATTGTCGACGACACCGCGTAGCGCCCTACATAAACCAGAAACCTACCCCGGACCGGGTGTGCAATCACGTACTCAATTCGAAAAACTCGAAGGCAGGATTTTCCATCCACCAAATCCAACCGATGGACCGCACCTTTTTCCGCTCATATGGGTGGCACGGCGTGATCGGCAACAATAATCAGGGAATGTCCCTATTTGATAGAATCATTTCGGTTCATTGCGGTGTGCTCCCCATATGTGCCTGTGATTCGCTATAATTGACCAATTCAGGGGAAAACCTTCGCAGTGAGGCGGATACGCAAATGCGGATATTCCACCTGTTGCTCGCCGTCGCGGCTGTTAGCCTCATCGGGGCTGCCGCGACGGCCGACTCCCATCGCTACGCCTACATTGTGCTAAAATGCTCGAAGGGCAACTTCATCACCAGCATTTTTCATTACGCAAGCGCGATGGCGCGACACCACGGTGAGCAAGAGCTCGAGGAAGCCATCATCACCCGATTCGCCAAGGATAACGATAGCAAGTGTGAAGGCTACGTTGCACGTTTTACCACCCGCGCTCTTGCAGAAAAGTACTGGGCCCAAATGGTCGAGGGTGTGCGCCAATTTTGTCCTGGTGGAGAAGACGGCAAGTCCCATTGCACCGGACCTTTCACGTTCGTCAAGGTCTATCCGTGGCCGCCGCCGCGAATACGCGTTGTCCACGAGGGGCTACAAAATTGCGTTCGTCCGTCGGAGCGGATTGGTGAGCCGTGCGGCGAAGGCAACCGTCTATTTGTCAGCGCGGAGAACCTGTGCCCGGAAGCCTTTCAAATTCAGATCTGTATAGAACGGCCCGATGAAAATATGGACTGTGCGTCAAGGCGAAAGGTTGGCGCTGGCGGCCTCATGTCATTGTCGGCCTGCGACAGCACCGGTAACTGGTGGTACATCGCGTGCCCGATTGGCCAAGCCTGCGACATGCGCAATTAGTTTGAGGTGTCAACCTCACGACCCGAGCGGCTCAAGCTTCGGATACTCAAGGATGTAATGGGGCTCCCTGATCGCTCGACAAATTTGCAGATTCCATCGAGCCGATACGGAATCCGCGATGACGTTAAAGAATATTTTAATTAATTCGGACCATAAAATTTGCCTCACACGAAAGGTGAGGATACGTAGGCGCGTCCGTCGCCTAAGCGGTATCAATTTATGTTGGAGAAATTAAGTTTATCCCAAAAAAACAGCAAATTAGATTGAAATCAAAACAATGAAAAATCTGATCTTTGCGTTAGTTATTTCATCTATAATTATATATTCGGAAAAGTCATTTGGAGGTGATGTCGAGCGTGGTGTGAACGCCTATATCGAACAAAATTACGTGGCTGCCCATGCGGAATTTTCCGAGCTGGCCCAACAGGGCGACCCCAGTGCCCAATATTGGCTGGGATTCATGCACGAAAATGGGAACGGCGTGCCGCAAAACTATTCCGAAGCAAAAAAATGGTACGAACGTTCGGTCGGCCAAGGCAAGGCGTCGGCCCAAGTTCAACTGGCGGATATGTACTATTACGGCAGAGGCGTGCCCAAGGACTATGTCCAGTCCTACGCCTACTACGATCTTGCGGCGGCCCAGGGCGTGGAATACGCGGAATTCAATCGTGACAAGGTCGCCCACGGTATGACCGATGCGGAGATCGCCGAAGCCCAAGGCAGGGCAACGAACTTATCGGGCCGTGAAGGCGATGAGAACGCGGATGACGCTTACGCCCGCGCCCAAGAGAGGCTTAGCAAGAGAAACCGCTTTTGGGAGTTCCTGAAGTTTCATTGGGAAGATTGATTGTTTGTTCTGCGGCTAGCTGCACACGGGGAATAAATAATAACCTGGGCGTCGGCATGTACCCGTCGCGAACCAGGTAAATGTGGTGCGATCCCAACACCACATGCAAAAACCCGTTGACGACAACAACGCCCAATAATTTTGGTTCAATTGGGCAAAATAATTAATAGTAGGAATGCAGCGCCCGTATTTTTCATGCTTTCGCTGTAGACCCTCTACTTGAAATTCATCTGGATCCATTTTCAGAAAATTTACTTATTCCGTTTAATCTGGAGTTTGAAGCGCGGCAAACTTTGCAGGCCGTTACGCGAAATTAGCGCCGGATATCAAAATGTCGAAACTCGTATCGTTCTTTCAGCATGGGTCGGAATCACCGGTTCCCGTCGCCGCTGAGCCGCCGCCGCCAACGCCAGAACCTGAGAGCACGGCGGTTTCTCCGAAGCCGGATCCCGTTCCGCCACGAAAGGTCTTCGGCAAACGCAAGCCCGTGAATCCCGATCTTGGAAACAAACTGAGCGACATTGCCGAAAAAAATTCCGGCGAACTGGTCGCCAGCCGCTTCCAAATGGTTGGACTAAATAAGATCCTGGAAAAACTGGCTGACGTTTCCGACGATACGGCGGAAAAGGCATTCTTGGTCGCCGAGAAAACCCTTCAGGCACACCTTACTGAAGAGGACGTTTACGAACCGCACGAATTTTCGTTTCTCGTTTGTTTCGCCAACCTTGATTCAGCTCAAGCGGCGCAAAAAGCGAAGCAGATTGAAGCCGAAATTCAGGAGAAAATTCTCAGCGAGGGCTTCGACGCTGAATATTCCGAAATATCGACCGAGACACGCACCCTGAAAGTCTCGGGTGAGGAACTCTCCAATTCCGATGACCTACTGAATTTGATCGCTGAGAAAATTGTTCGGGAAACCGACCGGGTCAAGAAGGGACTAAAAATTTGGTCGAGTAAATATCTCGCCATCTGCGAAATCGATCTGGCGCCCGTGATTTCAAAGTCTCAGCGTGGCGCCGGATTCCGACTCGCCAAATTCAGTAAACGCACGGTCGCCGATATCGGACAGCTGTTAAAGATTGGCGCCAGCCCGATGGAAGTTGCGGCCGAGGCGGATTGTATGATGGTTCGGCGGGCCTCCGAGATAGTGTTTCAAGGAGATCGCGAAAACGACCCGCTCATGGTCGTGGATGTCCATTATTCCACGCTCAGCGACCAGTCGCATCGCGAAAAGTATATGGCCGCTTGTCGGCCAATAACCGAGGTTTGCGCCAACTCGTTGATGGCGCGAATCATCTATTCCGCGGATAAACCGCCAAACCTCCGTTTTTCTGGTTTGGTCAGTAAATTGGATTCTCTCTTTCAGTCGCGAATCATGCAAATCAAGACACCTCAGCTAGGGTCGGTGGATTTGCAGGCGTGCAAGATCCCTGTAATTTGTATGAACTTTCGCGAGATCGAGCCCGTCATGGCCCGGTACCAGCAGGAACTTCAAAAATTTATTCAGAAGGTTCACGCTTGCCGATCTCGGCTTCTGGTCGACGACGTATCGGACAAGGAAACGGGGGGCAAATTGTTCGAACTCGGCGTGGATTTCGTATCGCTCCGCACCTAATCTCGGCAGTCATCCCATTATGTCTTGAAAACGCGGCGAAACGGTTGTGTCGCGAACTGGGCTTGAATCGACGCTTTCATTGGGGTCAAATCTATCAGAGTTTCACACGTGGACTCTCTTTTAGGCGCCCAACTAATTTCCCGTTCTTCCGCGTATCGCTGCCTTTAGATTATCGCGCCTCTGTACAAGACCAGCGCGGACGAATAAATTCGCCCACAATTATTGGAGGCAAGTGCGGTGATATCTCATCAAACGGCACTGATTTACGCTATGGTGATCGCGTCCGCGGCTGACGGTGACATGAGCGATGCCGAACTCAGAGAAATCGGCGAGTTGGTTCACACGTTGCCGGTGTTCAAGGATTACGATTCCAAACGGCTTACCCGTGACGCAGCCGATTGCGCGAGTTTATTGGCCAAGGACGAAGGGCTTGGGAAGGTGCTCGATATCATCGCCGACTCATTGCCGCAAAGGCTACGTGAGACCGCATATGCCCTTGCGTGCGACGTTGTTGCTGCCGATTTGCACGCCGATGACGAAGAGCTGCGCTTGTTGCAGATGATGCGCTTTCGGCTGGAGGTGGATCGGTTGACTGCGGCGGCGATCGAACGGGGAACTCGGGCACGCCACGCCACTTTGTGAGCGCGCGTTAAGTGCAATCGCGGGATATAGAGGCGGGGAAATGCCAGAAGTAGATCAAAAACTCGAGGAATTCGGGGCGCTTTACGACAAGCTCGCCGAATTTATTGTTACCTATGGCATGCAAATCATGGGGGCCACGATCGTTTTCGTCATTGGCCTCCTGATTTCCAGTTGGGCGGCGAAAAAAACTGTCGCGTTTGGCGAGAAGCGAAATTTTGACCCGACGTTGTGCAAGTTTAGCGGCGCGACAGTACGAATCATCCTTATCGCCGTCGTCATCATCATAACGCTTGGGAATTTCGGCATCACTATCGCCCCGTTCGTCGCTCTCGCGGATGCGGGCGCGTTCGGTGCCACATTGGCACTTCAGGGAATGCTGTCGAACTACGGTGCAGGTCTGGCCATCATCTTCGGCCGACTGTTCGTCGTCGGTAACACCATCAAGATTCGCGATACCCACGGAGTTGTGGACGAAATCAAGCTTGGGCAAACCTTCTTGGTTGGTGAGGATGGCGAGAAAATCACCATTCCGAACAAGCAGATACTAGGCAAAATTCTGGTCGATTCCGACAAGTTTAGGGTCGTGGAAACCCGTCTGGTGATTGCGCACGATGCCGACGTCGATCGCGCCATCGCCGCCATATCAGAAACTGTCGCCCAGTTTACGGAAAATTCTGCAACCGGCGAAGAATCCCCCCGGGCGCAAGTTGGCGTGCACGGTTTTGGATTTGGCGGCATTGTTTTGGGTATCCGCTTTTGGGTGCCGAGTCTTGAGTATTTTCGTGCTCGTTACGCGGCGAACAGAGCTGTGTTGAAGGCCTTGGATTCGGCAGAAATTAAGCTGTTACCGACTGGCGGTTGGCCGAGCTGGGCGGATCCGCTTGCTTTCGGTTCGGCGCCCTTGGATGAGAACCGACGCGGGGAGACGCGCCCGACCTGCGAAACCACGCCGAATAGGCCCTTTCCCTTCGGTGCGGGGAATCGTCCTCGCTGTCTGGTTAACCATGGTATGCGGATGCGTGGGAGGGCAAGAGACGGATCCGAACCTGCGACTCGCGTGTCAGCTCACCGAATGTGTTTGTAAACCCGTGGAAAAGAGTATCTTCGACGATAGCCCGCCCGAGGCCGTGCAATGGGCAAAGAACGGCGACGCATACTGTCCGGAGGGCTTGTTTTTAAGCCGTGTTGAAAAAGATGATTAACTGGCGCGCCGCAAAGAGCACACCACGTGGAAAATCATGGGTACGATTCGGAAAAATCAGATCACGAAGGCCGCTCTGGTAACCGGTGGCGCGGTGCGCATTGGCCGCGCGATCGCACTTGATTTGGCTAGTCGCGGTTGGTCTGTCGCCGTCCACTACAATCGATCACAAGAGGACGCCGAAAAGGTAGTAGCGGAAATTTCCGCCATGGGCTGCGGAGCTGTTTCCCTTAGAGCGGATTTGGAAAGCGAGTCCAATTTCGAAGGGCTCGTGGAGCACGCCGCCGAGGCGGTCGGAAGCCTTTCATGCTTGATAAACAACGCGTCCTTGTTCGTGAACGATACGATTGAGAATCTTACGGAGCGGTCTTGGTCGTCGCATCTGGCAGTGAACCTGCGCGCACCGCTGTTGCTTTCCCAAGCGTTCGTGGCGCACCTTCCCGACGAGATCGAGGGAAATATTATTAACATGATCGATCAGCGTGTGTGGAACCTATCTCCGGAATTCGTAAGTTACACGGTGAGCAAGTCGGGATTGTGGACCCTTACACAAACTCTCGCGATGGCATTGGCGCCCAGGGTGCGCGTCAACGGTATCGGGCCCGGCCCAACCCTCGCCAACCGCTACCAAAGTTCCGAACACTTCGCACGCCAATGCACGAATACGCCGATGAAACGTGGCCCAACACCAGCGGAAATATGCGCTGCTGTGCAGTTTATCCTGGCGTCTCCCTCTCTTACCGGACAGATGATTGCGGTTGACGGTGGTGAGCATCTGGCACGTCCGTGGCCGGAAAGAGAGAACAAATAGGTTAATTAACACTAATTGCCGAAATTGCCGTGTTTCGATTCGCCCCCAATTGCTCAGGGTGATCGTTATTTGAACGCGTTAGAGGAAATCCAGATGCTTGGCGAGGAGTTGATCGCTTGATGACTGAGCCAACAACATAAATTGTACACAGACCGAATCAGCACGCTAGAAATCCATTGAATCCACAGCGTTTTTTTGCCTGTGCACCCCAAATTGCTTTCGTCGACGCGAATTTTCTAAGCAATATCCGAGTGTTATGAAAACTCGGATCATATTGGCATGAATTGTGGGGAAATTCTTAAGCGCGTATAGTCAAGCCAACCCGCGAAGATTTGTCTACAAGCTTTTCCACAGATTCGGTGTCATTTTGCGTCTCATGTATGGCATTGAGTTTTACGAGGAAAATAGAACGCCAGTTGCGTTACATCGACGACGATACCTCGACCTCGTCAGTCCAAGTGGTGAACAAAATTCTGACCGCCACAACCTCCCGATTCTTCTGTACCATCCAACAATTTACTTACACCCGGGTGTAGGGCTGCGCTCGTCTTGATACCCATCGGGTCCCGCTTCGGATGGCTGTCGCGGGTTTTGCAATGGCCATGGCGTAAATGCGCGTGAAACCATCGAAAGCTATCCCTCATATCCCGGGCACGATCATTACGAATGCGTATTCATTTTCAGAAAATTTGTAACTGCCCAGGTGCCTCAACTCTGACAGCGTCCTGATTTTTTCGCTGGCGGCAGCGTTTCGCCGTTGGCACGACGCACGTTGTTGATCCGGGCTTGACTGTATAGGCGCGCGCGCCCTCTCACATGAGGGGAGCAGCCGGTGGGGTATTTCGGATCGAAGGCGACGACCGGTCTGAGCC
>JAAXGF010000273.1 GCA_012267605.1 Alphaproteobacteria bacterium
GAGTTGCGGAAGTCGGGTTAGGGTGCTGTATCGCTTACCGGAGTAAAATCGCGTAAACTGTTTTCGATCAGCCTGGTGAAACAGGGTGCTCAGCGGGGGGAACCAAGGTAATGAAATGCTGGCCTGTGAAAATCGCGGCTGTTCTCATTACATGCTTTTTGGCATTCGAGGCGGCTGCGGAAGATCCAGACTTTCTTGCGCTTAGCGCCGGCGTTTTCGATTTTGATGACGACGAAACAAGTGCCGAATTCCGTTACGAATACTGCTCGGACTTAAAGCTCTTTCATATCGGGCCTTTCGTCGGACTCATGGCAAATACCGACGGCGGTGTTTACGGGTTCGGCGGTCTTTATCTCGATGTCTTCCTACACCGCCGTTTGGTCGTAACCCCAAACCTCGCCGTAGGCGGATATTCCCAAGGCGACAGTAAGGATCTGGGGAGCGTAATCGAGTTTCGTTCAGGGATGGAAATCGCCTATCGATTTGACGACCGTTCTCGGCTCGGTGTTGCGGTACACCATATATCCAATGCCAGTATTGACGATCGCAATCCCGGCGTGAATTCCATCGTCCTCACCTATGCGGTCCCTTTTCATAAGCTCTACGACTGAATACGGTCACGCCCGCCAATACCGCTATGCATTGAGGCGGCGAATGGCTTTGACACGCACGGCTTCTGATTCGTCGCTTAGGGCGAGCTGGGCCAGGAGCGTTTGATCCTCGATACGAGCCGCCGCAGCTAATCTGACCTCCGGATCCGAGGATGTGCGGGCCAACTTTGCTAAAAGCTTTTGGTCGTCCAAGCGTAGAGCGGCGGCTCGCCGCACCCGTGGGTCGTCGTCGCCAATGGCGAGATACGCCAAGAATTCCTCGTCCTGCAATCGGACCAACGCGGTCTCTCGAATTTCGGCATCCTTTTCGTCGCGGGCGATGACCGTGAGCACTTGCTGGTCCGACACCCGATTTACCGCGCGTTTACGCACCGTTAGATCGCTGTCCCCGATCGCGATCTCGGTCAAGATTTCGGCACGATTCAAACGGTCGATCGCCGCTAAACGTACCCGCGTGTCCATATCGCGTCGGGCGATATCAGCCAACAATTCTTGATCATCGAGGCGTCGCGTTGCAGCGGCGCGGACAGAAACGTTTTCGTCGTTTTGTGCAATAACTGCGAGAAGTTTTTGATTCTCCTTCTCCCGCTCGGTCTTCTCCGCCTCCGCCGGATCGGGCGGTTTTGGTCCGCCATCAAAAAGCTTATCAATTTCCATCGAGCTTTGCGGTTATGCGCCGTCGGTCTTATTCGGCGATTGTCCAGCTTTGGAAGGACTATCCGAGATGTCCGCCAAATCAGCTCGTGCGACCCCGTCGCTCTCAACCTTGGATGCTAGCCGATCCTTTGCCGGGTCCGCGACGGGCCGCGCTTTCCGAGGTGGGGATGGTGCCTGAGCCGTTCGTGACGAAGCCGCCGCCTTGGGCCTAGATCCAGCGCGTTTCGCAGCCGTTCGCTTGCCGCTCTCGGCCAAAATCCTATCGGCAAGCTCTCCGATTCTCGTACGATCGTCCGACGCCTTGAACGACGCTTTGAGTTTGTTAAGCCCCTCTGGACCGGTGGGCCGAACTTTCTCGATTGCCGCACGTACTTTGGGATCGTACTTCGCAAACATTTCCCATTTCTCTTCGAACGGATCGGGTTCCGGTGCTGTTGCACCCTTTTTGCCGCGGCCAAAGAACAACCCGCCACCACGTTTCTTACGGCGCGCGTAGTTTTTGAACCAAATACCGAGGGCTATGAGAATCAGAAGAAGCGGAAAAAATTCAAGGAGCATCACTATCCAGCCGAGCGCGAATCGTTTCCGCGCCAACCATTGTTTCTTCGGGTATCACTTATCGCACGTCGCACGCTTGGTACGGTAATCCATGGTAGCACCGTTTCGGCGTGGAATCGATTCCGTGCGCAAATAGGCGCTTTCGCCAAAACTTTATCTCTTATGTCAGCGTACCGACAACTCGCGTATGACCGTGTAAAACGCGCGTAATCCCATAGCATCGCCGCCGATTGGGCGCCCCGGGCGTGCCTTGACGTTCCAGCCCATCATATCGGTATGCAACCATTGTCGTGTATCGCCGACGAACTCCTTGAGAAAAAGCGCGGCGGTGATTGCACCGCCGAATGCGCCGTCGGATATGTTGTTTATGTCCGCCACTTTGCTGTCGAGCGATTCCCGGTATGGTCCCCACAATGGCAGTCGCCACAACGGATCTGATATGGCTGAGGCCCGGGTGACGACTGTCTCGGCGAGATCGTCGTCGGGACAAAAAATCGCCGGAATCTCGGGGCCGAGCGCAACTCGAGCTGCGCCTGTCAGCGTCGCGCAGTCGATCAGAAGGTCGGGTGCCTCGGTAACCGCTTCGGCCAGGGCGTCCGCAAGGATGAGGCGGCCCTCCGCATCGGTATTACCGACTTCCACCGTCAACCCCTTGCGGGTTCGAATGACGTCTCGCGGGCGAATGGAATTGCCGGAGACGCTATTCTCGACCGCCGGTACAAGCACCCGTAAGCGTACGCCCAAACCCCGCGCCATAATCAATTGAGCGAGGCCCAGGACTTGCGCGCCACCGCCCATATCCTTCTTCATCAACGACATTCCGCTGGCTGGTTTGATATCCAAACCGCCCGAGTCGAAACACACACCCTTACCCACCAGCGTTACGCTAGGCGCGTCGTTGTCACCCCAACGCAAATCGATCAGCCGGGGTTCCCGAATGCTGGCCCGACCAACGGCATGTATTGCGGGATAATTCCGCTCGATCAGAGTATCACCAACAATAATTTCATGGCTGGCACCGAATTCCTCGGCCAGGTCAACGGCGATATCGGCCAATTCCTGAGGCCCCATATCTTCGGCCGGCGTATTTATGAGATCACGTACGAGCGCAATGGAATTGGCGATATCCGTGACCTCGTCGCGATCACACGCCGGCCACAACAGCGTCGCCAGCTTGTTTTTCGGTTGGGAATACCGAGTGAACCGATAGCATCCTAACGCCCAGCCCAATGCCGCATCGTCTGCTGCCAAGCGGCTGGAAATTAGGGATAATTGGTAAGCGCTGATTGGCAATGCCGCTGGTAAACCGGCAAGGCTCCAGAGGTTTGGGGCATCCTCAATTCCGACCACTGCAGATTGGATGGCCCCATTGGTTTCGGGTACAAGACGGAACGATCCAGCCTTCGATTCGAACTGGGTCGCCGCCAACCATTCGCGAGTTGTATCCGGCTGTTGCGCCAGCCAGCTGTCGATGTCGCCCGGTGCGAGAGGCACCAGCGGTATGGCTGGTGCATCGAATTCCTCGCTCAGCCCCGTGACCAAGATTCGTCTCGCGTCATGTTTACTAATTTCGATACGACGAGATTCATTTGCTCACGGGCCTATCTTTTCCCTGGAGGGCGGCGGCGCATTCAACCTCCCCACCTCAAAATAGTAGCGTGCTGCGCCTGGGTGAAGCGGGACGGCAATTCCATCGAGCGAAGACGCCAGCCCTATGTCCTTTCCCATGCGATGCGCTCCGGCCAAGAGCTTTCCGGTCTCTTCGTGCCAAAAGGCGCGGGTAATGCCGTATACCAAGTCGGCGTCGGTATCAGCCGCGACCAACCATTGGGCGCCGACACGAATGGTGGGTGACTCCGGGACGCCCTGGTAGGCACCTTCGGGAATTATTCCGCTTTCAAAGAAGGGAAATCGTTTGAGCAGCGTCTCCGCCTCGGCTCCCTCGATCGGAATCAACGTAATTTCGAGGGATCGGGACAATTCCTGAATCGCTCCGATGGGCGCGCCGGCGACGATAAAAAACGCATCGATCTTTCCTTCCCGCAACTGAATGCTCGCCGACACGGGTTTTAGATTAGTTGCCGAAAAATCACCTTTTGTAAGTCCGTATACATCGAGAATTGCCCGCGCCTCTACCACCGTTCCGGAGCCGTCCTCGCCCAGGGAAACTCGCTTGCCTCGCAAATCTGAGATACGCGCGATTCCCGAATCTCTCCGGGCTACCACATGAACGCTCTCGGGAAAAAGATTTGCGATCGCGCGAAGATTGGTGATCTCACCGGTGCTGGCGAACGGTCCCAATCCGCGATAAGCCCAATAGGCAATATCCGCTTGGCTAAACCCAGATTCCAAAGTGCCAGCACCGATCGCCCTGACGTTGTCGATTGACCCTTGGGTCGATTTGGCGGAGGCGATAAATCCGGGAACTCCACAACTCCCTCCCTTATCGCATGGGCGTGAACCTGGCGGATTGCTGATGGCATTCGAGATGACTCCACCGATCGGATGGTAGGTTCCGCCAGGTGCGCCGGTGCCGATTCGAAAAAACCTAAGGTCTTGGGCGGATGCAGACCCCAGAGTGGCGAGTAGCAATAACGTCGTGACCAGTACCGCTCCAGCAGTATCCATCCACCCTGCGAATTTTACGCCAATCATATCTATCCCACCGGTGCGACGAGAAGGTTGTCGATGAGACGGGTCGGTCCTATCCGCACTGCGGCTAGCAAGCGTGATTCGGACCTTAGAGCGTCGACCGGAAGCAATGTTGCCGCGTCGCGCAGCTCAAGATATTCCAAGGTGTTCACGCCCAAGTTGTCGAGTTCCCGCCGGCCCCAATCTAAGGCCTCCAGCACTGGCTCACCGGCGGTCAACCGTGCGGAAACCGTAACCAACACAGCAGCAAATCGCGTTGCGACCTGGCGCTCGGATTCGCCAAGGAAATCATTGCGCGAGGACATAGCCAGGCCGTCGGGTTCACGCACTGTCGGGACCGCGACGACTGTGACCGGAATGTCAAGATCACGCACCAGCGCCCGAACGACTTGAAGCTGCTGATAATCCTTTTCGCCGAGGAGCACGACGTCCGGCTGGCACTGCATCAACAGCTTGGTAACAACCGTTGCGACGCCAGGGAAATGCGATGGCCGACTTAGACCGCATAAATCGTCGGAAAGCAGATTCACCTTTACCGTTGTTGCGAAACCATTCGGGAACATTTCGTCCACGGATGGTAAGAAAACTAGGTCCACGCCGATGGCTGCAAGTTTTTCAATATCCTCTGGAATCCGCCTTGGATAACGGGCGAAATCCTCGTTAGGGCCGAACTGCTTGGGATTGACGAAGATACTTACCACCAATCGGCGGCACCGCCGCCTGCCTTCCTCGACCAAGGCTAGATGGCCGGGATGGAGACTGCCCATGGTCGGGACCAACGCTACCGTTTCGTGACGAGAACGCCATCCCGCGACTTCACGGCGCAACATCGACACAGTTTCAACCTTACGAGTTAGGGAGCGGGACAAGGAAGTGGTTGCGTCGGCCGTCACCGTTTTCGTTCCATTGTGGTACGAATTCCAGACAACGACTCCGCGTTTACCTTCATCAACAGTCCCGCTCAAATACATAGATTTGGTGCAGGTTAATACCGATCCACCCGGTCAGACAACAAAGAGTTCCGATGCCGCTTGCCTTGGCTCGAAAATCATTTGCGACAACAGGGCAAACAAGCACACCCTTAGATTCGGTGCTACGTTTTATCCAGTTCGTTAATCTCGGCGAGTACCTGTTCGATATGGCCGGGAACCTTAACCTTTTGCCACGACTTCCGAACAACACCCTGTTCGTCGATAACGAAGGTTGACCTCTCAACGCCCATGTATTTTCGACCATACATGCTCTTCTCGACCCAAACACCGAATCGCTCACAAAGCGTCTTGTCGGCATCCGCCGCGAGTTGAAATGTAAATTGTACTTGGCCTTGAATTTATCGTGGCTTCCAGTGCTGTCGGGTGAAACGCCAACAACCACAGCGCCGGAGTCGACAAAAGCGGAATAGTCATCGCGAAATCCGCACGCCTCCTTGGTACACCCTGGCGTATCATTCTTTGGGTAAAAATAGAGAACGACCTTTTGTCCCTTAAGTTCCGCCAAAGTAACTGCCCAGGTGCCTCA
>JAAXGF010000315.1 GCA_012267605.1 Alphaproteobacteria bacterium
GGACCACGACATGGACGCCGCCCGCCGCGGCCGGCCGGGAATAAGCGTCGGGCAAGGTTCGTTGCCCAGGGCCGCCCCTCGACAGCGTGGCCGCGATCGTCAGGACACGATTTCAGGCGGTTTTCCCAGCGTGAAATGCCCGGAATTTTCCAGGCCAAAAACGCCCGGAAATTCCGCCGCTTTTTCCAGGCCATTTGCAAAGACTTTTGTCCGCGCATTTGCAAAGACTTTTGACGGCTCACAATATCTCTCAAGCCCAGGTCTCGACACCAGTAAATAAAGAATCGTCTACGTCAACTGGGTCGAGTAAGAGCGCAGGCAGGATCATTGGCGGTCAGCGCGACATCGGCACAAGCATATCCGAACCTGCGAGTACAGGGTCCAGTCCCCGTCTTTCAGTCGGAGTCAGCGCAGGCCGGTTGCGAATCTCGCAGGATGCAGGCGTGATTAACGGCATCACCAGCCTTCAGTACGACGGCTATGAGGACAATCCTGGCACCGATCTGGATACCTTGATTGGCCTCGGCGAGTTGGACTTGACCTGCGACGAGAACTCTGTCGATCCGGTAACCGATCTCTGCATTGAAGAGTTCACTGAGATCGTATTCGACGATATCAGTCTCCTGGGTTTAGTCGACGGCGGTTCCGTCCCCATTAGGGTTACGGTGTATTCGGACGAGGATTCATTCTCTGTCTTGACCCAGACATTGGAGGCTAATGTCACGGATGGCAAAATTGCCTTCGTTTTCAACGACTTTTTGACAGACAATGACGGTGCCGATTTCACCAGTGTCGCTGCCATTACCGTGGACATTACAGGTGACGAAAATTCGAATCTTGAGTTGATCATTGGAGAAATCAAATCGTCCACGGACTGGAACACGTCAAATGACAAAATGGGAGTCAACCCCGGCATTAAGGAAACTGCCCAATTTGCTGGGACCACATCGGTACCCGAACCGGCCACTTCCACTCTGTTCATTGTTGGCCTCGTCGGCCTAGGTTACTTGTGCCGTCGTCAACGAGCAGCCGCCTGACATTTCCGTATCCGGGTGGAATCCATGGCACCAAGTCTTCGGAGCCGCCGCATACCTGTTTGAAGCGGAATCCAATAACTGAAGGGGCTACGATCAGCGATCATTGGTGCTTGACGTGGTCGACAGCTTTCGAATCCCCAAGCGGCAAATTATCAATTGATTGTCATGATTGTCGCGCGCCCTTCCGTGCGGTCCCGATTGCGCGAACCGGCTTGTTTCATCCGGGCCGGGATTTCGGATTGTCTCCCGTACATCCGAGCCGATACGGCTAACTCGGTTTTCGCTCCATACCGAGAACTTTCAGGGCGAAACCGTAGACGTGAGCCCTTTCGTCCAGACGCTTATAGCGGGCCGCTGCGCCGGCGTGGCCCGCACCCATGTCCATCCGCAGCAAGAATGGACCTCCGCGGGCGTCACTACGCAATCGGGCGATCCATTTTGCCGGCTCCCAATAGGTTACCCGGTAGTCGGCCAAGCCGCCGGTGGCAAGCACCGGAGGGTGA
The DNA here is from genome assembly GCA_012267605.1 of Alphaproteobacteria bacterium. GTDB lineage: Bacteria > Pseudomonadota > Alphaproteobacteria > JAAXGF01 > JAAXGF01 > JAAXGF01. Next base: position 1,541 of record JAAXGF010000315.1, read on the forward strand.
TTCACTGCGGCGATATTGTTGTAGGGAGAATATGATTTGATCCAACCGTACGCCTCAGAATCGGAGATCGGGTTTCCCCACTCCGGCCATTCAGGTGGTGTCAAGGGGAGGCTCGCATCTAGCATCGTATTCAGAACGTCCACGAAGGGCACTTCAGCGATGACTCCAGCAAATAAATCTGGCCGCAAATTCAAGGATGCGCCGACCAGTAAACCACCAGCGCTGCGGCCGTAAATGACGATACGCTCCTTTCGCGTATAGCCCATCTCGATCAAAGCCTCAGCACATGGTACGGAGTCTTTGAAACTATTAATTTTCTTGTCTCGCTTGCCATCTAGGTACCACTGTCGGCCACGCACTGCGCCGCCCCGGACATGAGCAATGGCGTAAATCACGCCGCGATCCATCAGCGAAAGGATGTCGCTGGAAAAACCGGCGGGAACAGTGATTCCATAGCTGCCATACCCATAAAGCAGGACAGGCGCGTTGCCATCGACCGAGGAGGTCCTCAGCCGTAGGATTGTCAGCGGTATGGATACGCCGTCGTGACCGGATACCTGGACACGCTCGACCAAGTACCGCGCCGGATCATGGCCGCTGGCAATTTCTTGCGCCTTGACTAGTGTCCGGACGCGGGCAGTCATATCGTAGTCAAACGTTCGTGCCGGCGTAGACGGCGAGGCGTAGACGTAGCGGGTTGTCGCCGTCTCGTACTCGAAACCGGGCGCGAGGGAAAGATCGTACGCTGCCTCGTCGAATGCGAGCGCATGCCTCTGGCCGTCGAAATCGGAAACGACGATGTGCGGCAGGGCGTCCCGCCATTCGAGCCAAACCAAGTTTTCGGCGTATGCAACAACCGACGCGAGGAATGTACCGGGTTGATGGGGTAAGCAATCACGCCAGTGGCGACGGCCTGGAGTCCCGACCGGTGTTCTCACAATCTTAAAATCGACGGCTCCATCGGCGTTCGTTCTGATATAGAAGTGATCGGCATGGTGGTAGAGTTCGTAGCGCTGCCCAGGGATTCGCGGCGCTACGATCCTCGGCACTAAATCTCCGGCGGCCAACACGTGGACTTCGCTGGTCACCTGGTCTCCGGTTTCGATAAAGATGAACTTGCCGCTCCGGCTTCTTCTCAGATCGGCGAAAAAACCGTCGTCGGTTTCCTCGTACACCGTGGTGTCGGTTGACGGGTCGGTTCCTATTTCGTGATGTTTGACCCGCTTTGGCCGTTGGTTTTCGTCGCGTTCTACGTAGAAGAAGGAATTTGAGCCCTCGGTCCACACGGCCTCGCCACTGGAATTGGGAATCTCCTCATCGAATTCCTTTCCACTGGCGATCTCGCGGATACGAATTGCGTAGTACTCGGATCCAACCCGATCGACTCCAATTGCGACGCGCTTATGATCAGGGCTGTGGCGCACAGCGGCAATTTGGAAGAAGGCACTACCCTTACTCTCCTTGTCGCCATCGAAAATGATTTCCTCGGCCCCGCCGTTGCGCGGTATACGCGCAAAATCCGGTATTCGCCACCAGAACGGTAGCGACTATAGTACGCATAGGGCCCATCTGGTGCTGGCGGAGTCGAATCATCCTCCTTGAGCCGCCCCCGCATCTCGGCCACCAGAGTCTCGCGTAGCCCGTTCGTACCCTTCGTCAGGCTTTCATAGTAGGCGTTCTCCGCCTCGAGATGGGCTCCGATATCGGGGCGAAGAAGCCCCGGATTGCGCAAGATTTCTTGCCAATTATTGTCACGCAGCCAGGCGTACTCGTCGATCAGCTTATCGCCGTGAAATTCTGTTTCGCGCGACCGTTTTTCCACGCGAGGCGGCAAACCGCTTTCGGCGGACCACCCCGTCATATCGGCGGCGTCATCAGCCGGTTTGCCGTCGCACGCGGCAAACAGCCCCGCGACAAGAATGAACTTTGCGTGCCGCGCGAATACGTGCTCCTCCCATTGCCGAGACCGCTGTTATACCCATTGCCGGCGGCGCCCCGGCACCCAATTCGAGGATTCATCCCACCGGAAACCGGCACTTTGCCAAAACA
>JAAXGF010000039.1 GCA_012267605.1 Alphaproteobacteria bacterium
GACCCCCGAGTTGCGGAAGTCGGGATAGCCTCGTGGTGGTGTTGAGTGGTGGAATCCGGCACGGATATCACCTTCACTGGGCCGCTCACCTTACGCATCGGTACGGGAGCCCGTGTGGGCATCGGGTCAACGTCTCCCTCCTTGGCTGCGACGGCGACCGTCATAACATCCATGAACTCGACTGCGGACGTATGGCCATTGACGTAGAGCTTCGCAGCACTTTCGACCCAGTTCGGTATCCGACTTTCGCCTGACCTAGCGTCGTTATCCTCGGCAGACGCGCCGGTGCCCATACCAGAAAGTGTAATCGCGGCGGCAACTACGTACACAAGTCTGTCTGTCTTCATTTTTGTTTTCCTCGTATCAGGGTGGAATTGAGGTGAAGTGTCGATCTGTCTCACCGACCAGCCGTGAAAATTGCGGTCACGCGGCTGATGAGGGAATTAAACGCCGTTTGTTCCTCGGGCCGCTCGACCACGACTGAGTTCGCGTACCAAGTCCGGTCGCCGTAGCGCACGACGTATTTGCCGGGCTTCATGTTTTCGGGGATAACGAAAAGCATCGAGGTGTTCGGCTTGATCGGGCTTTCGTCCATTAGGTCGTAATTGCGCACGACCTTGGCTCTTTGCTCCCGCTCGCTCTCATTTCGGATCGAGATGCGGTCGCCTTGACGCACTTTGAGAAGAGCCGGCTCAACACCTGTATCGTCGATCACGACCTGAAAGAACCGGGTGTCGGAGGCGTCAGCTGGCGACGCCGAAGCAAGTCCCATGACCACCGCCGAGGCTGTAATTAGGGAGAGCATTGTTGAACGAGTTACTGACATCTGAGAAACTCCTGGATAAAACGTTTGTCTAAAATTAGTAATAATACAATGCATCAAGTGGGTATATCCGGTCGAATACCTGGGTAATTCTACGTGACGTATAATTACCTAATAGATCATGGATCACGAACATTCTCAGGATTGCAAGCAAAACTCAAAGTGTCTGAATTGGAAAAAGAGATTAGGTTTACATTTACTTGTGATCAAATTGGTATGATCGAAAGCTCAGCAGTAAAAAACGAACGCACGGAAGCCGTCACCGCTCAGGCTCACACCTGTTTTCCTCCGGACAACCCATGAGCAGAAAATAGAGAAGCGGTAGAACGCTTGGCTCTATTCGCCACTTCGACGAATTTCCACCTTGATCCGAATCATCGTTCTTCTCCAGCCAACCTTCGCCAATTCTTGCTTTCTTCGGATTGTGTTTTGAATACCAGGCATTTGGTTTGCCAGACATGCGGACGAGCATTTTGCGTAAGTCGGACCACGTATAATTTTTGCGCATCTGAAACTCGACGTAGTTCCGTATGTCTTCGAATGTTTTCCAGTTTCCATCCTTTAGGGCGCAGAGAATAAGGAAGCGTTCTTTTCCGACTTCCCCACGAACCATGCGTTCCCACCATAGTTTTGTTTCGTCCGTACTCTGCAAACCAAGTGATTTGCCGAGATCATCGAAGATGTTCACGGCGTCGAAGGGACGCTCTGCCGGAATGTTGAATACGGTACGGCCACCTTCGAACTTCCGCTCGCCGGCGACACTCTCGAAGCTTGGAAACACGAGTAATACCGCGATGAGTATCTGCAAAATGATGGCTGCGGAATCGCAGTTGCGTGTGATCGCGTGACCGCCGGTGTTCGCGCGAAACAAAGCGAGCCGATGATTTGAACTCATCATCGGCTCGCCTAGTTATTTACGGCTTGAATGTGAGGCTTGGATTGCACTTGGGGTTTCGTCACGGCCTTCGCATTAGCGGACAATGACGGCACCCTGACGCCATGGATGGATCGCACAGCCGTAACGGTAGAGGCCGGGCTCGTCGAAGGTGTGGGTGAAGCCATGGCCGGTGTCGATGTAACCGGAGAACTCGGTGTTGAACGTACCATCCGAGTTCTTGCTCTGGATGGCGTGCATGCGGTTGTCCTGGTTAAGCCAGTGAACTGTAGTGCCGCTTTCGATTTCCATATTCCGTGGCAAGAAGGTGCCGGTTTGATGATGTTCGGCGTCGCTGTTCGGCACGATGATCATGGGAACGTTGTCGGTCGGTTGAACCATGGGACCGGCGTCGCCGGTTGTCGCGTTGAGAGCGACTGTCATTACGCCCATGAAGTCGTCGTGGCTGGTGTGACCGTCGGCGTAGAGTTTGGCCGCGCTCTTTACCCAGTCCGGAACCATCGTATCAACGGCTGCCAAGTCTTGTTCTTGGGCAAACGCGCCGGTGCTTAAGCCGATTAATGCAACGGCGGAGGCACAAATGCGTGATAGTGATTGGGTGTTCATCGTTCTGTTCCTTGTCTTGGCGTTGTGATCAAGTGGGCCTTCTTTATCCGGTTACTGACCGGTTACTGACCGGCCGCGAATACCGCGCTCACGCTGCCGGCGAGCGAATTGAAGAGGCCATCCTTTTCGGGGTGCTCGACGACGATCGAGTTGGCGTACCAAAAATCACGGTCGCCATAACGCAGAACATATTTGCCAGGTCCCATATCCTCGGGAATTTCGAACAGCAAAGAGGTGTTTGGTTTGATCTCGCTGTCTTCGATAAGGTCTTCGTCATGGAAGGCCTCAGCCCGGTGGACCTCCTGGCTTTCGTTGCGGATGATAATGTGGTCGCCCTGGCGAACCTTCAAAAGCGCCGACACCACACCGATCTCATCGATCACCACTTCGAAGAAGCGTGACTCGGACGCTTGGCTGGTGGATGCCGAAGTCAGGCTGATCGCGATGGCAGAGGCGGCGATGAGTGAAGTGAGGGTGGAACGTGTCGCTGACATTGGAAAAGCTCCTGGGTTAACGATTAGCTTGGTGATAGAAATAAAAAGTCAAAGGGCTATTGTAAATCCGGTCGAATACCTGGGTATTTCTACATGAGGTATAAATACCTAACGCGAATTCTTGGGTTTTTCGTGTGCTTGTTCGGCCCGAACTTACCCGATGTCGTCCGCACATTTTTCTCTCGATCGGCTGTCCCAAAAGCCCCGAAAGTCAGGCGCCAAAACATCGCGAACCGGGATGACGAGGCATTGTGCTCGGAAAAATTTATTCTGGGAGTTGCGCCGTCAAGTCCTGACCACGAATGTGGACGGCGACAAAGGAGTGGATGGATTGCCCAGTGGCGAGCGAGGGGAAAGTCGGTGGAGTACTGTTCAGCCGGTCAGACTGTTGATTCGTGCGATAACGCCGTCCCACTGATTATTACGGCAGTAGTCGATGGCCGCAGCAACGCCAATGGTTCGCACCAGATTACCTGCCAAAACCTCTAAAGGATCGGTTGACGAGCGTGACGTGTTACTTGTCTGGACGCTATGTGAGAACCGAATAGGGGAATTCGTGGCGCGAGTCGCTGACATGGAAATGCTCCCTTGTTGAATGTTTACCTGTATGTAAGAGTAATGAGTTCAGTGAAGGTTTATAATCCGGTCGCGTACGGAAGTATTTTTACATGAGGGATGAATACTTAATCCAAGGTTGGTGTCGTTCTGACAATCCGATGAAAATGAGTGGGTAAATTGCCTGATGGAACCCACAGACTGTGGATATTTATTTTCAAAATTATTAGGTTGGACAGAGCCGCGATGAGTAGACGTTCAATCTAACGCGTGAAAATGCCAAAGATTTAGAAAAAATTATTGCTTTTTCCGGGGCTGAACTTAGTGGATCGCCCGAATTTGGTCGCCAGGGACCGGAAGCGCTAGAACTCCTCCGGCCCCACACGAACTACCCTTATTAGCCTTTTACAACCAACTCCGCCTGCATTCCGGGGTGAAGACCGCAGTTTAGAACATACGTTCCGGGGGATAGGCCGGAGGAAACACGAAAAACGAAGCTCTCATTCGGCTTAACCGGCTGGTTGCCGAGAACGTCGTCACGACCGATAACGGTGACAGTGTGCATCAACTTACTGCTGTTATCAAAACGGATTCCATCGCCCGCGTTTGCCTGGATCTGCACCGGCCCAAAGCTGCCGCGTGAAAGGTTGACTGTGATTTCCCTCGCCTCGGCCTGGGAAGACGCGGCGAGATACACTAGGGCAACGCCTAGAGCCGAGAGGAGAGAAGTCGTTGCGTTGAACTTGAATGCCATCATTGATACTCCGCAGATGAGGTTTCTGATGGCCGAAAGTGTAAATTAAATAAAAAACAATGTATATCCGCACGAATGCGACCGTATAAATACTCACAGTTTCCTCTTATATTGACAAGTATATTCTTTTTAGACAAAACGACCATTAACAATTGATTGCAGATCGATAAAAAATACTTTTTATTATTGCAATTTGATAATTTGTGTGGATATTAATTGTTGAGTGGAATGCGGTCGATATTCAACATTGATCGGAAAGTATGGCTAGAATACCAATCCGACAGCGGCTGGAAGGTTCCCGCAGTGAACGGTCATCGGCGTGGTCCGTTGAATTCGCGCTTGTCTCATCGGCCTCGTAGACTTTATCCAGTGCCGTTTTAGTGCCAGCGGCCTTAAGCGTTTCGAATTTGATCATCAATCCCTCGGCCTTCATGTATTGCTGTGAGGAGACGGAAAAGCCACTTTCGTAAAGCATAAACATTGGAGAATTGAGCACCTGGAAGAAAACGCACAATTGCTCTTAATATTTTGTTGAATAGTGCATCCCCATGCGTTGAGTCGCTCGCTACTCGATAAGCTTCTGCCCGCAACGCTGGAAGATGCGGTTGGACCTGTCTGGTTAAGTGTTGTCCTAACAATCGCCCGAACAGATTAATGACCTTCTTCTGGTGGACTGGTGTGCCGCTACTTTCGAGCGCCTTACTTTGGAACCCAGTCTGAGAAGAATTGACCTTCTCGACTCGTTCTATATCGGACAGCTTAATGACAGTAGACATTTTTTCCTACGATTGCTTTCGAGCGCGACTACGAACCTAATTCGACAAATGGCAGTGGCCACAGGTCGGACTGATAGTCAGATTGCCCGTGGGCCTAAGGTTGCCGTGCAGTTCGCCGAATTTGTACGTAGCGTGGCCGAAGTGGTTTTCGTACGTTGCCGTAATGCGCAGCTCGGCGTTTGCCCGGGATGCAATGGCGTCGATGTGCTTCTGCGACCCGGTATCCGCAACAAGGAGTTGGCCGGTTCCGATGCCGCTCACATTGGCAACGCCATCGATTTCATGTGCGTTTCCAACTGTAACCGCGAGTAACATGCCAACGGCTGCGGCGATCGGGTGGAGGACGCGGCGACTGGGAATATTCATAATCTTTTCTCCTCGTGGAAGAATGTTGTTGAGCGATGTTCTAGAATGTACGCTGAAATGGATGACAAAAGAATCCGCTCGAATACTGCCGTAAGACTACCTATGGCGGTTCGAAACGCTGCGCCTGCGATATAATTGACTCCCCCAATGACTCTGAGAAACTCCTTGTCGGCCAAAAAATGGCGGCCGGGCTTATTGTGCGCCGGCCGCCTACTGCAAGCTTAGAGGGAGGTACGTACTTAGTTTCCGGTTTCTCCTTTCGTTGGTTGCGGTCGATGGGTGAACTGGAATCGCGTCTAGTTCAGGTTAAGCGGAATGCGTTCGCTCCCCCAGGATTCCGAAACCGCGAAGAAATACTCCTTGTTGCTGTCGTATTCGAAATCTTCATAACTTCCGTAACCGATAGCCGGACCAAACATGAAGTTGATCTCTTTGGCTTGACCTGGCCTCAGCACCGTCTGCCCGGAGGTGAAATCCATCGCTGAGTACTTGTAGGTCTTGTTCCCGTCGGTGACCGTGTAATTGCATGCGACAGGGCCGGTGCACATTAATGACACGTTGTTATTTGAGCCGGTATTTTCGACCAAGAACTTGAGATTGAGTAGAGCCGTACCCGAACCACTTATCTCGACTGCGGCGCCGGGATAATAGAAGGTGACGGGGCCCACAACATGCTTGACGGATTCGTTTTTCAGCTTGGTAAGTGCGAATGTAGATTTAATTTCTTTTTCGCATTCGTACTTCAGTCGGGGATTGGGCTTGTCCGCACATGGCACCAAGGCTTGTTCGAGGGTCGTCGCGGATGTGGCCGGGACGATAAGGCAAAGGCCGGCTACGATCGCTAAGCAAGCCGTCGCGCCGTTTCCAATGAAGCGCAGATTGTTCGTCATGGTTATCTCCTAAGCTAAGAAGTTCATCGGTAATGCTGACGGCATGGCAATTGCTCGTCGCTCGTGACCAATTACTTAGGCGAATCTAGGGTAGCTCGTAAATCCGTACGAAAACCTGAGGGTTGTTACTTGAGTATTGTCACCCATTGTGAATTGCCAATATCCGACCTTACGATCCAGCATCCATATTTGGATCGCCCTTAACTCCAAACATCGGTCCGACAAGATCGGATATTTAGGGCTATCTGGCGAAATACCCGTGGAGGTGAATTCGTGAACGGGTTGAGGATCGGTTTTCTAAGTGTGGCTCTCATCCTTGCTGCATTGCCAGCAGCTGGGAGCGAGATGGACCGACCATTTGGCCCATACAAAAACTGCTGGTATTGCGCGGCCATGGAAGTTGACCGACTGGTAAACCTGCTCAGCGACGAGGTGCTCCGGGATATCGTCTGCCGTCTGTCCTCCGAGCGTTATACCCCGGCGCGTTTAGGTGGGGCGATGGGTGTGCCCGAGGGACAAGTCTTGCGACGCCTCGCAACTCTTCGGAGTTGGGGAATGGTGCGCATGGTTCGGCGCGATTCCGCTTCCACAATTGTCGAACCATTACCTGGGGAGGGCACCGAAACGCTCCGGCGATGGGCAGAGAGATACTGTGCCGTAGGCGATGGCTGCGGGCGGCCAGTCGAGACCGTGCACAATCCTGAGGAAAGGCGTTCAATGGGAAGCCGGAATTTCAGAATTGGTGACACCGTTGTTGTCAACGATCGCATGTAGAGGAATTACCAATACAAGCTGGTTGCACCGATGGGAAAGGACTTCATGCCGGGCTTCGAGCCGAAATTCACGCCAAAGGAAATGCTTGCAATGGGTGTCTTCGAAGGAAGGTACTGCAACGATTGTAAGGACGAATTTCCCGCGGATTGGTTCACGGAGGCGCGCGTTAGCGATCGGCCAAATCCGGAACTCAATTACTTCGGTGTGAAGAGCCGAAAACCACTTTCATACTGGCAGGAAAAGGGTTGGATCATCGGCCCGGACCCCAGGGGGTGGTTTAAGTGGTACAGCCGCTATTATTTGGGACGGCGAATTCCCGATATTGACGCCAAACAAATCAAGCGTTGACGCGCATTTTCGCGCCACGCCGGACAAATTCGTGCGAACTGCGCGCCGGGGGATATCTTTTGTCGCCCGCGGCAAAGACAGGCCTTGTTGCAATGGTCGCATGACCCATTCATCTAACAAGAATTTCGGCACCTTCCATCACTGATCAAGAGTTGCGATTTGATATTTCAACGGTTGGCAAACTGAAAATTAAGTGGCTGTACGGACGTAGCGCTGCGGATTGATCCCACGGTCCCGATGAAGTCGGATGAACTACATGATCATGCGGGATAAATTTCTTACAACGGAATTTCCTAGTTACGGGTC
>JAAXGF010000362.1 GCA_012267605.1 Alphaproteobacteria bacterium
CGAGTTGCGGAAGTCGGGCTGGTGATGCTCATCGTGATGGAGGTCGTTCTCGGAATCGACAATCTGATCTTCATCTCTGTTCTCACAAACACGCTTCCCGAGGCACATCGCCCCCTTGCCCGGCGCATAGGAATTTCTGGCGCGATGGTTTTGCGGTTGGCTCTATTGGGGGCCGTCGCTTTCATCCTTCAGCTAACACAGCCAATTTTCACGATATTTGACCACGGCGTTTCTTGGCGTGATCTGATCTTGATCACTGGCGGTTTGTTTCTCGTCTGGATGGCGACCAAGGAGATCCATCAAAAACTCGATCCGGACCCGAACCCCAATGTATTCGGCCCTGCAAAAGCCTCAGCCGGCGTCGCCGGTATCGTGGGACAAATTCTGCTGCTTGATCTGGTATTTTCCTTGGACAGCATTATTACCGCGGTCGGCATGACCCACCATGTGCCGATCATCGTGATCGCGGTGATGACAGCGGTCGCACTAATGCTATTCGCTGCCGGCCCGCTAGCGAATTTTATTCACGCTAACCCAACCGTTGTCATGCTCGCCCTGGGATTCCTGCTGTTGATCGGGACGACTTTGATCGCCGAAGGTTTCGGCGCCCATGTACCCAAGGGCTATATCTATGCCGCCATGGGGTTTTCAGCGCTCGTCGAAGGCCTAAATATTTTTGCACGACGGGCTCGGCAGCGGCTAAGGTCCGACGGCGAAAGCAACAAGACAATTATTCAAGGCTAAACCGCCGGGTGGTTGCATGGCTTCTTAGATTAGGGAGCCAATCGTACAGGTTCGTTCACGCGCTATTACTTAGTTCAGGTTTCACCCTCAGGTGCCCGTCAGATCCCACACAACGGAGTGCTCTGCATCGTCTAACACATTCCCAAAGTCTGGTGAGTACGGGATTGGAAGAACGCAATAGATGATGCGCGTGAAACGGTACGCAGCGTGCGGTCAGGTGGAAGGGCTGGAATGTCCGATGTACGATTGCAGACTGGCCACTTCCAAGCTTCCACTCTTGGCGGCACCGATCGCCTGTACCATGGCGCGACATCCGGCGACAGTAGTGTAATAGGGGACACCTTTCAGAAGCGCTTCTCGCCGGAGATCGAAACTGTCGGCCAGTTCCAGGTGGCCCTCGGTGGTGTTGAAGACGAGCTGGATTTGCTCATTCTTGATCGCATCGACGATGTGAGGCGAACCTTCCCTGACCTTGTTGACGTAACTCACAGCCAAGCCTGCTTGTGCCAAGTGGTCCGCGGTTCCGCCGGTGGCGACAAGCCGGAAACCCAGTTCAATGAGCTCGGCGCATAGGGGCACCAAAGCGGGCTTATCGCGATTCTTAACGGAAACGAACACCGCGCCCTCAGTTGGTAACCGCGCGCCGCTTGCCAATTGGGATTTAGCGAACGCCCGACCAAAATCCCGGTCCAAGCCCATCACCTCGCCGGTCGACTTCATTTCGGGTCCAAGGATTACGTCAACACCCGCGAATCGGGCAAAGGGAAACACCGCCTCCTTAACTGCGACATGGCCAATGGAATTCCGCTCCAGGGCGAATTTAACCAAGGGCTCCCCGGCCATCACCCGGGCAGCGATCTTTGCCAATGGCACGCCAACGGTCTTGGCCACGAAGGGTACCGTGCGACTTGCGCGTGGGTTGACCTCGATAACGTAAATGTCGCGCCCTTGAATGGCGAACTGCACATTCATCAAGCCAACCACGTTTAAGCCTCGAGCCAGGGCTTTGGTCTGCCGTTCGATTTCCGAGCAAAGTTCCTCCGACAGGGAATGGGGTGGCAAGGAGCAAGCGGAGTCTCCAGAATGAATTCCGGCTTCCTCAATATGCTCCAGAATACCCGCGACGAACACGTCGTCGCCGTCGGCGATGGCGTCGACGTCGACTTCCGTCGCATCCGCCAGAAATCGGTCAACAAGCACTGGGGAATCGCCCGAGAGCTTGACCGCGTTTTCCATGTATCGGGTCAGACCGTCCGCGTCGTGGACAATCTCCATGGCTCGGCCGCCGAGCACGTATGACGGGCGTATAACCACAGGATAGCCGATGCGCTCAGCGATCTGGAGCCCCTCCGCGACGGTCAAGCAAGTGTCGTTCGCTGGCTGTCTTAGGCCGATGTCCGCCAACAGAGCCTGAAACCGGCGACGATCCTCCGCTAAATCGATGGCATCAGGTGATGTACCGATAATGGGGATCCCAGCGGCTGCCAGGGATTTGGCTAGCTTGAGCGGGGTTTGCCCGCCGAATTGCACGATGACCCCGATCAGTTCGCCGCGTGTGCCCTCGGCCTGCGCTAGCTCGATGACGTGCTCGGTCGTCAGAGGTTCGAAATAGAGCCGGTCGGAAGTATCGTAGTCGGTCGACACCGTTTCCGGATTGCAATTGACCATGATGGTCTCGAAGCCGGCGTCGGCCAATCCGTAGGCGGCGTGCACGCAACAATAGTCAAATTCGATACCTTGGCCGATGCGATTCGGACCGCCGCCAAGAATGATGATTTTTGGCCGATCACTGGGGTCGGCCTCGCACTCGGCAGGGGTCGCGCCATCTCCCTCGTAGCATGAATAAAGATAGGGCGTACGCGCCTCAAACTCGGCTGCACAAGTGTCGACCCGCTTGAATACGGCGCGCACCCCGAGTTCGCGGCGCAAAGCCGCAACGGCGGCGGTCTCCACTCCCCCCAGTTCGGCAAGGCGATCGTCGGAAAACCCCATTTCCTTTAACCTGATCAAACTATCGTAATCTCGGGGAAGACCGTCGGTGCGCACCTGGCGCTCCGCCGCCACCAAATCGCCGATTTGATTGAGAAACCAAGGGTCGTAGCCGGAGGCTTTGGACAACTGTTCGGTGCTAAAGCCGGCACGCGCCGCGTGAGCAATGCGCTGAAGACGATCGGGTGTGGGCAAAGAAAGGTTGGTATTGCAGCCGTCTTCTATTGCCGTTTCGCCCTGTCCCGGATTGGCCTCGGCGTTAGAAGCCGGGCGAAGGTCGAATTCGGGGATTTCATCCAGGCCGTGGATTCCAGTTTCCATCGAACACAAGGCCTTCTGCAGGGATTCGCCAAAATTGCGGCCGATGGCCATAGCTTCGCCCACGGATTTCATCGACGTCGTCAGCAGTGCCTCGGCACCGGGAAATTTCTCAAAAGTGAATCGCGGGATCTTCGTAACCACGTAATCGATGGTTGGCTCGAACGACGCCGGCGTCACGCCGGTGATGTCGTTATCGATTTCGTCAAGGGTGTAGCCAACTGCGAGCTTCGCAGCCACTTTGGCGATCGGGAAGCCGGTGGCCTTGGATGCCAAGGCTGAGGAGCGGGAAACCCGAGGGTTCATCTCGATCACAACCATTCGCCCGTTCGCTGGATCAATGGCGAATTGCACGTTCGAGCCACCAGTGTCGACACCGATTTCGCGCAACACGGCGATCGAAGCGTTGCGCATGCGCTGGTATTCCTTGTCCGTTAGGGTCAAGGCAGGTGCGACCGTAATGCTGTCGCCGGTATGAACGCCCATTGGATCGACGTTCTCAATCGAACAGACGATGATGCAATTATCGACACGATCACGCACCACCTCCATCTCGAACTCCTTC
>JAAXGF010000247.1 GCA_012267605.1 Alphaproteobacteria bacterium
GTTCCACATGTGGACGCCCGATGTATACGAAGGTGCGCCGACACCGGTGACGGCATTCTTCTCCGTGGCACCGAAGATCGCGGCAGTAGCCCTAGTGCTACGGGTATTCATTTATCCTTTCGGAGACCTTATCGGCCAATGGCAACAAATCATCATATTTATATCAATTGGATCGATGCTCCTTGGGGCATTCGCTGCCTTAGTTCAGACCAACATCAAACGGCTAATGGCGTACAGTTCCATTGGGCATATCGGGTACGCTCTGATTGGCTTGGCGGCAGGCACTGAATCTGGTGTACAAAGTGTATTGATTTACATGCTCACGTATTTGTTTATGAATGTCGGTGCTTTTGCCTGCATTTTGGCGATGCGACGTCAGGGCCGCATGGTCGAGGAAATTGCCGATCTCGCGGGACTCGTAAAGTCCAATCCAACATTGGCCTACGCACTTACGGCGTTTATGTTCGGCATGGCAGGCATTCCAGTGTTTGCTGGTTTCTTTGGCAAACTCTACGTGTTTCTCGCAGCTATCGAAGCGCAACTGTACGCTCTGGCCGTCATCGGTGTACTAGCCAGCGTGGTGGCCGCGTATTACTACCTGCGAATCGTGAAGCTCATGATGTTCGATGATCCGGCTCAGCCATTTGATCGCCCGGCCGGACGTGAAATTACTTCGGTTGCCGCCATCGCTTGCATATTTACCGTATTTTTCTTCGCCTTTCAGTCGCCGTTCATATCCGGTGCCCAAGCTGCTGCTGAATCGCTATTTCCGTGATAACGGGGGGCGATTGGCCGGTCGGCTATCGACTGGTTTCGTACGACCAGCTCGATAGCACTAACGACGAGGCGAAGCGGCTCGCCGAATCGGGCGAGCCTGAGGGAACAGTTGTTTTGGCGCGCAGCCAGCGTCGAGGCCGTGGGCGATACGGGCGTGTTTGGCATTCGGCGCCGGGCAATCTCTATCTGTCCGTCGTGCTTCGCCCGGCGTGTTTGCCCGCCGTGGCAGCCGAGCTTTCGTTTGCCGCATCGCTTGCATTGGCTGACACGTTAACGTTGTTGTTGCCGAACGGCGGTGCCGCACTTGCTTTTAAATGGCCGAACGATGTCATGATTAACCGCCGCAAAGTCTCAGGTATACTTCTTGAGACTGAAACAACCGGCGACCAACAACTCATTTGGGTGATCCTCGGTTTGGGTCTCAACATCGCCAGTCATCCCGATGACGTCGCAGTTCCGGCTACGGGTTTGGCTGATCAAGGAGTTGATGAATCCTCGCCGGAAGATATTGGCGCCGCGTTTTGTCACCAATTCAAAGCATGGTACGACCGTTGGACAGACGAGGGCTTTCCACCGTTGCGGACCGCATGGTTGGCACGCGCGGCGGGTATCGGCGAGCGAATGACCGTTCGGATTGCAGATCGATCGGTGGATGGTGTGGCCGTTGCATTCGATGAGCGTTGTTCCTTGGTCTTGGAAACGGATGCCGGTGACCGATTCACTGTGACCGCCGGTGATATATTCTTCGGGGCTGGCGGGTGACCGATAGCATTTTATTGGCCGTCGATATGGGGAACACGAACACAGTGTTCGCGTTGTTTGATGGCGAGACAATGTTAGGCCAATGGCGAATCTCGACTGACACTAGTCGGACAGCCGAGGAATATGCGGTTTGGCTCAACCAGCTGATGGCGCTTGACGGATTCGATGCGCGGCACATTGGCGCGGCAATCGTTTCGTCGGTGGTCCCGCAAGGCGTGTTTGGATTACGCGCGCTTTGTCGGCGCTACTATGGTTGTGTGGCAAGGGTAGTCGGCGAAGACGCAGATATTGGTGTCGAAATTGCCATTGATCGACCGGACGAAGTTGGCGCTGACAGGCTGGTCAATGCCGTTGGCGCCCACAGCCGATACTCGGGCGCTTTGATCGTCGTTGACTTTGGAACGGCGACTACATTCGACGTTATCTCCGCGCGAGGCGTCTATCTCGGCGGCGTTATTGCGCCCGGCGTCAATTTGTCACTTGAGTCCCTGCATAGGGCTGCAGCGCAACTGCCCAGGGTAGCTGTGACCCGCCCTGAGAAAGTGATCGGACTCGCGACAATACCGGCCATGCAGTCCGGTGTATACTGGGGTTACATTGGTCTCGTCGAGGGCATCGTCGCGCGCGTCAGGGCTGAATTTGCCTTGCCTATGACAGTCATAGCGACCGGTGGGTTGGCGACGCTTTTTGAGGAAGGCACGAAAGTGATCGAACACGTCGATCCCGATATCACTATGCGCGGCTTGCGAGAGATTTTCCGGCGTGGGCAAGGTGAGGCGAAATGATCTCGAATGGTGAAAGGCTGTTGTTCCTTCCCCTCGGCGGTGCGGGCGAAATCGGTATGAACTTGAACCTCTACGGTCTCGCCGGGAAATGGATCATGGTTGACTTGGGGATAAGTTTTGCCGATGACCACCTGCCAGGTGTCGATATCATTATGCCGGACCCGAGTTTTATCGTTGATCGACGTGAAGACTTGTTGGGATTAGTGCTAACCCATGCTCACGAAGATCACCTAGGGGCGGTTCCCTTTCTTTGGCCCGAGTTACGCTGTCCAGTATTCGCGACGCCGTTTTCCGCCGCCGTATTGCGCCGCAAGCTGCAACGTGACGGTGCAGCGCCAGGCATTTCCGATCTCGATCTCACGGAGGTGCCCCTCGGAGGAAACTTAACTCTTGGGCCGTTCGACATTGAATTTATTTCGTTAACTCATTCGATACCCGAACCCAACGCGCTGGCCATTCGAACTACCTTGGGAACGGTACTTCATACTGGTGATTGGAAGATCGATCCTGACCCTTTGGTTGGCAGTACCACCGACGAAGAGGCATTGCGTCGGTACGGTGACGAAGGGGTCTTGGCGATGGTCTGCGATTCAACGAACGTGTTCCGCAATGGCGAATCCGGATCGGAAGCAGAAGTGCGTGCTTGCCTCACAGACCTTGTCAGCCAGAATAATAGCGGATACGTGGCGATATCAGGATTCGCTTCGAACGTCGCGCGCATCGATACGGTCGCTGCCGCAGCAGATGCCAATGGCCGGTCCGTTGCCATCGCCGGACGCTCCCTGTGGAGAATCCTCGAAGCGGCGAAGGAAACCGGCTATATCGACGCGGATCGGCAGTTTCTTAGCGATCGCGAAGCGGCCAACCTACCACCCGAGAAAGTGCTTTACTTGTGCACCGGATCCCAAGGGGAAAAAAACGCTGCGTTGGCGCGAATCGCGACGGACAGCCACCCCCATATCACGCTTGGCCGAGGTGATGTCGTTATCTTTTCTTCCAAGATTATTCCCGGAAATGAAAAGGCGATCAGTCGATTGCAAAATTTGCTCGTCTATAAGGGTGTTGAAGTGGTCACCGAGGCCGATCATTTCGTCCACGTATCAGGTCATCCCTGCCGCGACGAGTTGGCCCGGATGTATCAATGGGTACGGCCGCAAATTGCCGTACCTGTTCACGGTGAGGCACGCCACCTGATCGAACATGGGCGGTTAGCCGGCGAGTTGCAGGTGCCAACAGCCGTGGTGATCGAAAACGGCGATATGTTGTGTTTGGCCCCCGGTGCGCCAAAATTGGTCGATCAGGTTCCATACGGCCGTTTGATGGCCGATGGTAACGCATTGGTCAACGTCGCCAGCCCGGTCATGCAGGCTCGGCGCCGATTGATGCACAACGGCGCAGCGTTCGTCACGCTGGTAGTGGACGCCGACAACAATTTGGTCGCTGATCCAGCGGTGACCGCGCAAGGATTGTTTCATCCCAAGGATTTCTCGGCTGATGGCGATGCGGGATTGGTGGCTGCAGCGGCGGCGGTGCGAACCGCATTCACCACATTCACCGAACGATCACGCAAGGACGATAGCGTGATTCGGGAGGCGGTGCGCCAGATCGTTGTGCGGTCGCTTCGGGAAAGCCGCATGAAACGTCCGGTGGTCGAGGTTCAGATTATTCGCCTGGAGAGCAGGGTCGAGCCATCATGATTGGTCGTCTCAACCACGTGGCCATCGTGGTGTCAGATATGGATAAGGCCATTAGCCAATATCGCAACGATTTCGGCGCGCGCGTTTCGGACGCTGTGAATATGCCCGAGCACGGAGTCACAACCGCTTTCGTTGAACTGCCGAATACGACCATAGAGCTATTATATCCTTTGGGAACGGGCTCGCCGCTCAGCCGCTTTCTAGATCGTCACAAGGACGGCGGCATGCATCATCTTTGCCTTGAGGTCGAGAACATCGGACGGGCGCGCGCGCAACTCCAGGAAAAAGGCTATCGTGTCCTTGGGGATGGCCAACCGAGTATCGGCGCGCACGGCAAACCGGTACTGTTTCTCCACCCCAAGGATGTATTTGGAACCTTGATCGAACTCGAACAAGCGTGACTCCATGGGCATTTTCTCGATAACAGTAATTTTTATTATCTCTTGGTGGTTGATATTTTTTGTTACTTTGCCATGGGGAATCCACGTTCCTGAAAAGCAGGAACCCGGACACGCAACGAGTGCGCCCGCAAAGCCTCATTTGTTGATCAAGGCAGTCGTGACCACGGTTATTTCCGGATCCATTACCGGAGCAATTGTGTGGGCCGCCGAAAATGACCTCTTCTCGTTCCGAGAGATGGTTCAGTGAGGAAGGTTCGAAATTTTAGGTGTGAAAGTTTGAGTTAAGCAGCTGAGCTAAAATTGCGTGCCCCTGATGGTAGACGTACAAATCATTTAAGCGCCTAAGGTTGGCCGTGTCTCGCGCCGGTCAAGCCATGGTCTGGCAGCCTCGTAAGCCAATGCAGCGCGAAATACGCTGACGTCGTCATACGGCCGTCCGACAATTTGAACTCCTGTGGGCACGCGAGAGGTAGAGAATCCGCTCGGGACCGAGGCAACCGGACATTGACTAATCATATTGAACGGATAGGTAAGGGCCCACTGGACATCCGCAAGCAACCTTTTGCCATTGACGGTGACATTGAGAGCGAGCGGCGACTGGTCAGCCGGCAAGGAGGGTAGGGCAAGGGTTGGGCAAATCATTAGATCAAACTTGGCGAGGACCGGACTAAGTTTCTGAAACATCTCCGACTGGAATTCCTGGGCTGCAAAGATTTCGGCGGCACTGATATTGAGCCCTTCTTCGGCGACGGCACGCACGTAGTCTGACATTTCAAAACGCCAGCGCGGCAAATAGGGCGCAATTCGGGCAGAAAAGCCGGCCACCGCGCGGGTAAGAAACGCAGAGAGGACGGCCGACGTCCAGCCAACCTCGACCTCTTCGACATGACATCCTAAATCGCGGAATGTCGTAATCGCCGAACGGGTATTGTCTTGTACCTCCTGATCGATCTGGAAATAGCCCAGATCCATCGAAAACGCGATGCGCATCCCACGCACTTCAGGAGGATGGCGTGGAATTCTTGTCCGTCCGGGCAAAGACATGATGTCCTCGGGGTGAGTTCCCGACATGATTTCGAGCATCAGTGCTGCATCGCGGACTCCCCTGGTCATCGGACCACAATGGCCAAAGGTGTCCAAATTTCCCGGTGCGAGCCGAGGAATTCTGCCGAACGGTGGTTTATAGCCGAAGATTCCGCAAGCTGCGGCGGGGATCCGAATGGAACCACCATAATCGGAGCCATCCGCCAAGGTCGTCATACCGCCGGCCAGTGCCGCGCCCGAACCGCCAGACGA
>JAAXGF010000377.1 GCA_012267605.1 Alphaproteobacteria bacterium
GAGTTGCGGAAGTCGGGTTAGAGTTCTCTATCTGTTCACAATTTCTTGTTCGTTACAGTAGATGACCGACCGTCTTGTTGCAAAACGCGACCCCATATTAACCGTATTTTTATCTAAGCAATATTCGGGCCATTGCGTGCGGGACTCGATACTGGCCTGTTCCGTCATGCAGCCGTCCAGAAATATTTGCCCTAAATGGTGTGACGCCCCGGGAGGGCGGTCAATCAAGGGAGAAAACCACTGAACCGTTGTCGGCGTTTGCCTCGACTAGGCGCACGCCGATGGTATCCCCAAGCGTGAATTCAGATTTTTCCAAGCGCCACTTGAACGGCGTGGGCGGTACGCCCGCCCCGCCGAGGCATCGCCTCGGCACCAAACCTTCGGCTGCCGTTGTACCGTCTACCTCGACGGCGACGATGAGACCAAAGGGAGCGATGGCGACAATCCGGCCCCGAAATTGTTCCCCGATGCGTGAGGTCATGAACGCAGCAGCGTATCGGTCCACCGCCTCGCGTTCGGCTGTAGCGGCCACGCGCTCCCGACCGCTCAAATGTTCGCCGATGTCCGCGAATGTGTCTTCGGCCGCCTTCGGTAAGCCACCCGCGCCCAAACCCAAGCAGCGGATAAGGGCGTGATGGACCAGGAGGTCGGCGTATCGCCTGATGGGAGATGTGAAGTGGCAATAACGGTCGAGGGCAAGGCCGAAATGGCCTCGGTTGACCGGTGCGTACACCGCCTTGGCCTGGCTCCGCAAAACCATCATGTTGATCACCGGCGCACGCGGCGATGTCGATGCCTCGCACAGGAGATTGGTAAAATCTGCGGGCCGCCTGCCGCCATGAAAATGGAATCCGAGGGCGCGCGCGGCGCGGCGGAGCTCGTCGACTCCGTCGGCCGGTGGCAAATCATGAACCCGGTAGAGGCAGGGACCGTGCGCAGCCTCGGCGGTCCGCGCCGCGGCCACGTTGGCGGCGATCATGAATTCCTCGATGAGGCGATGACTGTCGTGGCGCTGCTGAGGCAGGATGGCGTTTACCGAGCCGTCCTCGCCGAATATCACGCGACGCTCGGGAAGTTCTAGTTCAATGGTTCCTCGGCGCAGACGGGCTTGCAGCAGCGAATTGAAGGTGCCGTACAGCGCGACGATAACCTCGGCAACAGCCGCGGTTGGCGGTTCCGTCTTGCCTTCGTGTATGGACTGCACCTGATCGTAGGTCAACCGGGCCTGAGATCGCATCAGGCCACGCACAAAGCGCTGTTTGCGCAAATTTCCGCCTCTATCCAGCCATAGATGGACGGCGAGACAAGGGCGTTCTTCGTATGGCGACAGAGAACACAAGCCATTCGACAGCGCTTCAGGCAACATTGGCAAAACTCGATCCGGTAGATAGATCGAATTTCCCCGCTCGCGTGCCATCTGGTCCAAGGCACTGCCGGGTCGGACGTACCAGGCGACATCGGCGATCGCGACAACCGCGTGCCAGCCACCGTCAGGTCCCGATTCGGCCCATACCGCGTCGTCAAAGTCGCGAGCGTCAGCGTCGTCCACGGTGACCAGTGGCAATTCCCGCAAATCCTCTCTGCCGGACAATTTCTTGATGGGTTGCGCGCACTCCGCTTCCGCCACAGCCGCTGCGGGCATGTCGCAGGGTAGTTCATATTTATGCACGACGATGTCGCCGATGGTGGACGGGCCGCCGCCGAGGCGCGAGGTAATCCGTGCGCGGGGCGGGGCCGGTAGGATTTCAGCGCGAACGAGTTCGCCGGGGCGACTTTTCTTCGCGTCTGCATCGGACACGGGGTACACCTCCCGCCGCGAACGTTCGGTAGGTATGAAGCGCCCCGTGCCGTCATCGGCACGACGAAATACGCCGAGTAGGTGTTCGGGACGGTGGGCGATACGATGCATCTCGGTGGCCAGGTATTCGCCACCACGATCACGCCGCAAACGAACCAGGATCTTGTCTCCGACCGCGGGCGCTCGGCCACGGCTGGGCGCGAGCACGATACGTGGCGGCGTCGCCTCACTGTGCCATGCGGTTGGAACAGCGAGTGCTTCGCCGTCGTCGTCGATGCCGCTTACAGTCACTACGGTAACCGTCGGCAGACGCCGACTGGATGATCGTCCCAATAGTCGTGGGTGCGAAAAGCCGTCAAGGAGATCGTCGAGTATGGCACGCCCTCTGCCGCGCAGACCGAATGCGCGGGCAATTTCGCGTTTTCCAACGGGATCCGGGCAGGTATCGAGAAACGAGATCAACGCTTTGCGATCGAGCGCCAATTTTCCTTTCGGCTTCATAACATCTTGAAGCGGGCGATTTTTCGAATAAATCGTGAGGCGAACGTTTGGGGTAACGTGTAAAACATGTCGCCCAGGCGGGTTATTGCTTCGCTGAGGCTTTTTTTGCCTTTCCAGTCTGCTTTTTTTTCTTGGCTGGTTTCTTTTTGGAGGGCGGCTTCTCCTTGGTTTTCCTGTTGTCAGAAACTTGACTCTTGCCGCGTGCGCGTTTGGCGGGTTTACCTCGCGCCTGGAGTTGGGCCACTGCGGTCTCGAGCGAGATCGATTCTGGCGACAAATCTTTCGGAAATGGAGCATTGATCGTGCCGTGCTGAATGTACGGACCGTAGCGACCCTTCTTCACCGTAACCGGCTTGCCGTCGGCGGGATGGTCGCCGAGAACGCGAATTTCGGTACGCCGGGAGCCGGCATCGGCGATTAGGCTAACGGCCCGGTTCAAGCCAACGAACAACACGTCGTCCACGGCGGGCAGAGACACGAATGTCGTCCCGTGCTTAAGGTACGGCCCAAATCTTCCGATGCCGGCGACTATGGTATTACCGGATTCAGGGTGAACGCCGATTTCCCGGGGCAGTGCAAGCAGTCCGAGGGCGGAATCAAGATCCAGATCGTCCGCCGTACGGCCTGTCGGCAAGGCGACTCGTTTGGTCCGGGCCTTGCCCTCGGGTTCTCCACACTGCACGTAATAGCCATAGGGGCCCTTTCTTACGGTGATCTCCTCGCCGCTTTGCGGATCGCTGCCTAGTCGCCGCGGCGCATCCGCAGTGTCCTCGCCCGATTCGCCCTTTCCATCGCCTCCTGCGAGGCGTCTGGTATATCGGCAGTCGGGATAATTGGCACAACCGACGAAGGCGCCGAACCTGCCCAGTTTGAGGCTCAAACGCCCGTCGCCACAGGCCGGGCATATTCTCGGATCCTGGCCGTCTCCACCGTCCTTGAATACATGGGGCCCGAGAATGCCGTCCAATGCTTCCAACACTTCTTTGACACGCAAATCCGAAATGTCGGAAACGGCAACCTCAAAAGCGTCCCAAAATTCGCGCAACAACGTTTTCCATTCCATATCGCCGTTGGACACCTTGTCCAAATTGTCCTCAAGAGCGGCGGTAAATTCGTAGGCGACATAGCGTTCGAAAAAGCTTTCGAGAAATGCGGTCACCAGACGGCCACGATCCTCGGGATGAAATCTCTTTTTTTCCAACACCACGTAGCTGCGGTCCTGCAGGACCGAAAGAATGTTGGCGTATGTCGACGGACGACCTATACCCAACTCTTCCAGGCGTTTGACCAATGATGCTTCGGTGAACCGCGGCGGCGGCTCGGTCACGTGTTGCGATGGCCTGGTTTCGCCGCGTTGGAGAGCTGCTCCCGAATCGACGGTAGGCAAAACACGTTCGTCCTCGCTATCGTCGCGAACGTCGTCGTGGCCTTCGCGGTAGAGTTTCAAGTAGCCGTCGAAAGCGATATGCGATCCTGTGGCACGCAAACCGACGCGTCCGTCCCCGGATACGACGTCAATAGCCATTTTGTCTAAGCGGGCACTTTGCATTTGACTGGCGATAGCGCGTTTCCAAATCAAGGCGTACAACTTGCCCTCGTCTTTATCGAGGAAACCGCGATCAGGAGTCCGTTTGAAGCTGGTCGGCCGGATAGCTTCGTGGGCTTCCTGTGCGTTCTTGGTCGACGATTTAAAGGCGCGAGGCTTGTCCGGAAGATACGTAGCTCCGAATTTCACGCCGATCAGTTTTCGACACGCGTCGACCGCCTCTCCCGCCATCTGTACTGAATCAGTTCGCATATAGGTAATGAGGCCGGTCGTTTCACCGCCGATATCGATGCCTTCGTAAAGCCGCTGGGCAACGCTCATCGTATGACGGGCGCTAAAGCCTAACTTGCGGGCGGCCTCCTGCTGCAAGGTAGAAGTGGTAAACGGCGGAGGCGGATTCCGCCGCGCCTGTTTGCGCTCGACCTTGGCGACCCTGAATGTTTGGGCTTCGATGGCCCTGACTGCCGCTGCCGCGGCGTCTGCGTCGGGGAGGGAGAATTTTTCCAGCTTATCGCCATGAAGCATAACCAATCGGGTAGTGAAGACCGTGCCCGCAGGCGTGGCGAAATCGGCCTCAACCGTCCAATACTCTCGCTCTTCAAATGCCTCGATCTCGGCTTCGCGGGCGCAGATCAGCCGCAGGGCTACCGATTGCACCCGGCCCGCGGAACGGCTGCCCGGAAGTTTGCGCCACAGCACTGGCGATAGGGTAAAGCCAACCAAATAGTCGAGCGCACGACGCGCCTGTTGGGCATTGACCAAATTCATGTCGAGCTGGCGCGGTGCGGCTATGGCGTCGAGCACCGCGGATTTGGTAATCTGGTGAAAGGCGACTCTTTCAACCTCGACGCCCTTAAGCGCCTTCTTGTCTTCGAGAAACCGCAAGACGTGCCACGAAATTGCCTCGCCCTCGCGATCCGGGTCGGTAGCTAGGATCAGCCGACGTGCGCCCTTTACGGCCTTGGCGATGGCAGCCAAATGCTTGGACGATTTTCCTTCCACCTGATACGTCATTGAAAAATTGTCGTCGGGACGAACCGACCCGTCCCGAGCCGGCAGATCGCGCACGTGGCCATAACTTGCCAACACCTTGTAGTCGCCGCCCAGATACTTCTCTAACGTGCGTGCCTTGGCCGGTGACTCAACGACGACAATGTTCATTCCAACCAATCCGTTACAGGTTCATCCGCGCCGGTCGTGGTTCCACAGAATGGCCAAACTTTGAAGAAAATCATTCTTGCTCAATCGCCATTCGCGTTTGGGTTCTGTGAAATCTTGTTGCCGGGATGACGGTCGACGCGGCCCGCAAGTTCCAACTCTAGCAGCACGGCCAACACCGTCGCCGGTGTTAATTGGCATTGGCGGATGATTTCGTCAACCGATACCGGCGTGGGTGAAAGCAATTCGCTTACCTTGGAGCGGGCGGCGGTGATTTCCTTATCGCTGGGCCACGCGGTTTGGCGCGGTGCGAAATCTTCGCCGCTACTTACCTCGAGCGGTGCTGCGATGTCGAGGACGGCGAGAACGTCGGCAGCGGAACGGGTCAGCACCGCGCCATCGCGCAGCAGATTGTTGCACCCCGCAGCCCGCGGGTCCAATGGCGACCCTGGTACGGCGAACACATCGCGGCCTTCGTCAGCCGCGTTTCGTGCGGTAATCAAAGAGCCTGAACGAAGCTTCGCCTCGACGACCAGAACACCGCGTGCCATCCCCGCGATTATACGGTTGCGCCGGGGAAAATGACGGCTCTGCGGAACCGTTCCTACCGGGTGTTCGCCAATGATCGCGCCGGTCGCGGCAATGCGCTCCATGAGTTCAGCATTTTCGCGAGGATAGGATACGTCGACGCCACCGCCAACCACCGCCACCGTGCCGTGGGGAAGTGCCCCCTCGTGGGCGGCCGTGTCGATTCCGCGCGCCAAGCCCGATACCACGATCAAGCCGCCGCCGCCGAGTTCTGCCGCCATACTGCGTGCAAGCAGGCATCCCGCCACCGAGGCATTCCGAGCACCGACCACGGATACGGCTGGCTTTTGCAAGATGCTAACATGACCACGAACCGAGAGCACTGGTGGCGGATGGGATATTTCGCGAAGCAGAGGTGGGTATTCGGGCTCGACAAAGGCGACGTGACGAGCACCCAATTTTTCGTGAGCCCGAATGTCGTCGTCGATCGTCACCGGGGAGACAATCCTTAGGTCTCTACGCAAACCGCCTTTTCGCGCCAATTTTGGAATCGCCTGCAGCGCGTCCCCTGCGGTTCCAAACCGTTTGAGGAGATCGAAAAATATTACCGGACCAATGTTTTCGCTGCGGATGAGGCGCAGCCAGTCGCGGCGCTCGTCGTCCGAAAGGGTTTGTGGTTCCGGCTTTTCGAATAAGTTTTGGGATCGACCCTGCCTCGTCACTCGGAGCGCTCCGAGTTGTTGGGACTTGCCCCTTGCTTTTCACCGATGCGGCTTTCCTCGCCCTTGAGCAAGCGGCGAATATTGCTGTGGTGACGCAGAACTACGATAACGGCTAGAAAGATCATCAGCTCGGTCCGTTGTGGATCGGCGAGATACCAAGCGAACACGGGAGCCGACCCGACAGCCAACATGCCGGCGAGCGATGAATAGCGCGAAAGCAGTGCGACAACGAGCCATGTCGCACAGGCGCAAAGCCCAACTGGCCAGGCAATAGCTAAAACGCATCCCAGGGCAGTAGCTACTCCCTTACCTCCGCGGAATTTGAGCCAAACGGGAAACACGTGGCCGATGACCGCGCTACCAGCGGCAATCACCGCGAGGTCAGGTCCGAAATTCTTCGCTGCCAAAACGGCGACCGCGCCCTTCGCTCCATCCAGCGCCAGGGTTGCGGCAGCAAGACCCTTTTTGCCGGTGCGCAAAACGTTGGTTGCACCAATGTTTCCCGATCCCAATTGGCGCAGGTCGCCGCCGCCAGAAATACGCGTCAACAGCAGACCGAATGGCACGGAGCCGACCAGATACGCAATAAGCGCGCAGGCGTAGAAGGGCCATGTATAGGCAAATCCACCAAGTGGGTCTGGCATGGCTTATGCGTCGCGCCGGTATACCGTACGGCCGCCGACAACGGTGCGCAGAACCCGGCCTTGCACCGGGCGACCGTCGAACGGCGAGTTCTTCGATTTGCTGTGAAAAGAGGAAACATCAACACGCCAGGGGACGTCGATATCAAATACAACCATGTCCGCCGGCGCGCCCTTGGCCAATCGTCCCTCAGGCAAATTCAGCAGGCGCGCTGGGTTCACGGTCATTTTGGCGAGAACCTCGAGCAAACCCATTTCCCCCCTATGGTAGAGTTCGAGTGACAAGGGCAACATGGTTTCCAAGCCGACGATCCCGTTGGCGGCATGCTCGAACGGTAGGCGTTTGCTCTCCTGGTCGTGGGGTGCGTGGTCGGTGGCGATGGTGTCGATCGTACCGTCCTTTAGGCCGGCGACAATTGCTGAGCGGCTGGTTTCGTCGCGCAGTGGTGGTGCCATCTTGGCGAATGTTAGATAATCCCCGACGGCGTTTTCATTGAGCGCGAAGTGGTGTGGCGCGGCTTCGCAGCTCACCGGTAGGCCGCGTTTCTTCGCCCGGCGCACTGCGTTGACTGCTTCGACCGTTGAAATATGGGCGACGTGGTAACGTCCGCCTGTGTTCTGCACCAAGCGAATATCCCGTTCCACCATGATCACCTCACTGGCGTTGGGAATTCCGGGCAGGCCGAGTCTCGTGGCAATTTCGCCGTCGTTCATGCATCCCGACGCGCTCAGCGCGTGGTCCTCGGCATGCTGAACCATTAGGGCGCCGAATGCCGTAGAATAGCTCAGCGCCCGACGCATGACGAGAGAGTTGCTGACCGGCAAGCCGTCGTCGCTGAACGCTACGGCGCCGGCCTCCGCCAACATGCCAATTTCCGTTAGGCGTTCGCCTTGCAGGCCCTTGGTGATGGCCGCGATTGGGTGGACCCGAACGATTGCCGTCTCGCGAGCCCTTCGTTCGATAAATTGCACCAGGGCGATATCGTCGATTACCGGGTCCGTATTGGGCATGCAGGCCATGGTCGTGACTCCGCCTGCAGCGGCCGCACGACTGCCGCTGGCAATCGTTTCCTTATGCTCGTGACCGGGCTCGCGCAAATGTACATGCATGTCGATGAGGCCCGGTGCCAAACAATGGCCAGCGCAATCGACCACCTTGATGCCTTCCGGCACGCCGTCGCGGAAAAGATTTGGACCGAGATCGACGATGCGGCGCCGTTCGGTGAGGAGACCTCCGACGGCGTCGAGATTACTTCCTGGATCGAGGAGCCTGGCATTGATGTAAGCGGTCCGTTCCGGTGGCGGGTCGGTGCCAGGGGGCTGCGCAAA
The DNA here is from genome assembly GCA_012267605.1 of Alphaproteobacteria bacterium. Classification (GTDB taxonomy): domain Bacteria; phylum Pseudomonadota; class Alphaproteobacteria; order JAAXGF01; family JAAXGF01; genus JAAXGF01. The sequence continues at coordinate 8,224 of JAAXGF010000377.1, forward strand.
AAAATCGGCCATGTTGAACCAGCGGTTATTGATTATGGCGCAGATCGGGCAGGCCGCGGCTCAACACGTCGAGGCACGCTTGGCGGACAGCGACGCCAAGTTCAACCTGGTCGAGAATAACGCTGCGCGTAATGTCATCCGCCACAGAACTATCGATCTCGATACCTCGATTCATCGGTCCTGGGTGCATGATTAGCGCGTCCTCCTTGGCCAATGCCAGCTTTTCGTAGTCGAGCCCGAAGAAGTGGTAATACTCCCGCTCCGAAGGTACGAAGCTGCCGTGCATGCGCTCGGTCTGCAGCCGCAACATCATGACGATGTCACAATCCTTGAGGCCCTCGCGCATGTCCGTATGGACTTCGACTCCTAGCCGATTCACGGCGGTGGGCAACAGCGTCGGCAAGGCGACCAGGCGCACGCGGGCGCCCATGGCATTAAGCAAGTGGATGTTCGAACGCGCCACACGGCTGTGCAAGACATCGCCGCAAATGGCCACCGTCAAGCCGGCGATGCGGCCCCGCCGGCGCCGGATAGTGAGCCCGTCGAGCAAGGCCTGGGTAGGGTGCTCGTGGCTGCCGTCGCCGGCGTTTACCACCGAGCAATTCACTTTTTCGGAAAGCAATTTTACGGCCCCGCTGTCCGGATGGCGAACGACCAGCACATCGGGATGCATGGCGTTCAGCGTCATCGCCGTGTCGATCAGGGTTTCGCCCTTCTTGATGGCCGACGTGCGCACGGAAATATTGAGCACATCCGCGCCGAGGCGTTTGCCGGCGAGTTCGAACGAGGTGCGCGTCCGGGTCGAGCTTTCAAAAAACAGATTGAGTTGGGTCCGCCCGTGCAACAGGTCCTGCTTTTTGTCTGCTCGGCGGTTGAGCGAAACGTAAGATTCCGCGAGGTCCAGCAGAAGGGTGATTTCCTCCGCCGAGAGCCGTTCGATTCCCAATAGATGGCGATGACGAAACGGTGTGTCAGACGGCGCGGGCTGCATGGCGCCGATGATACGCTCGCCCCCACCCGGCGGGCAAGCGGTGCAGATTCCCGGTCAGTCGATTGTTTAAATGCAAGGATCAGGGGCGTAACGAGCATATAATTGGTGAAGATTACTTCTGGAGATAGTCTCTCCACCGAGCGAGTTAGTTGCAGATGGTCGACAATTGAATAGCCGGCAGCAGTTAACGGTCAGCGACGTCGAAGTCCGTGAGGAACCCGCGTCTCAGGTTTGAGCGGTGATCGAATCAAAAAACACCCCGTGGAACCCTCCTTGAACCGGCGTTCTTATTGATTGCAGCGGACATCGCTTCTCCCCATCCGCTGGCCGTCATGATTGGGTCGGCTTGTTTCCCGGCGCCAAATAGTATAGGTTCCTATTTGAAGGCACTTATGGGCTAGGCGATTCGTTGATTCCTGCACATGGAGTGACTCGGACGGGGGGAGGTCTGGTACAGTACGCGAGAGACTTCGCAAGTGAGCTGAATCGAATTTGAGAGGGGTTCATGCCAATCATGTCGCTTCGGTTGAAAATACCCACTATCCTCACCGTTTTGTTTGCTTCTTTCGCCGTGGCCGGGTGTGGACTTGATTTCACCCACGACCCAATACCTGTCGCCAAGAACAAGTCCGAACGGGTTTACGAAAAGACCACCAAGCACGGCACCATCTTCGGCCCGGACGGCTTGAATTCGATTTTCGGCAACAATAATTCCGAACTTGGTGGTGGGGCCGGCGGCGCAGTTCCTGTAAATAGCTATTTATGGCGGGCGACCCTGGATACGCTTTCATTCATGCCACTCGCTTCGGCAGATCCTTTTGGCGGGGTCGTCATCACCGATTGGTACGCACCGCCAGGAGGTAGCAGCGCAGATCGTTTCAAGATGACCGTTTATATTCTATCGCGTGAACTGCGAGCCGACGGATTGCGGGTTGCTTTGTTTCGTCAGACCCAGGATCCAAATGGCCAATGGGTGGAGGCTGAGGTGGATGGCTCAACACCCGTGGAGCTCGAGAACGCTATCTTGACCCGTGCGCGCGAAATGAGGATCGCCGGCTTCGTCGAGTAATTTTCACCATCAACCGCCCCTAATCTTTACCTATATCGCTGAGTTTTCCCGAGGTCGCGGGTATTTTGGGGGCCGAGAAATGAGGCTCGTCCGAATGAAGTTTATTGGTTTGTCATTGGTTGCGACAATGCTGACGGTCGGCTGTGTCGCCGACGCGCCGGTCATCGAATTCGTAAAGTTCAATGAGGCCGACATTCGGCTCGCCTATTATCCCGTTGCCGGCGGGAGGGACTTCGCCACGGTCATCCACGGTAATTCGACGAAAGCGCCCAAGGCGCAGTTCGATACGGCCGTCATTTCTGCCTTGCATCGGGGATATCGAGGGCCAACAACCCGATTTACCACGACGCCATCCGACAGTGCCCGGCCAGGTTATCGGCTCGAGTTGCGTTTCGCGCCGACAGCTCGGAGTTTGGTCGGCGCCGCGTGTGCCGAACGCGGCCAAGTAAATACGGGACCCGCGGAAGGCCACCTCAGTATGATCGCCGCTTTTTGCTATAAAGACGAAGTGTTGGCTAAGGTCCGCGGCCACACACGCGCGGTTAATGGACCCGACGATCCGGCGCTCAGCGCGTTGGTTGCCCAGGCGTCGATCGCGCTGTTTCCAGTGTCGAACCAAGTATTCGGCGGTGGCGGTGGTGGAGGACAGGACCGCTAGCGACGTGGGTCGGCTAACCGAGGCTATGGCCTTGACGAAGGTTTGGTCGATATTGAAACGCGGTATTCTCGCCGTCGCGTGCGTTGGCGTTTTTGCCGTCGGACAGGTCGGCACGAACCGGGCGGAAGACAACGCCGGTCCTAAAGTCGTCGAGCTGACGCTGGTACCCTGCCAAATCGTCGAACCTGAAAAGGTCGACCACGGATATACGGTCGAGTCCCGCGCTGATTGTGAGGCGATAAATGAGCAAACCTGGCCCCATCGGTCCAAGGCGAGCCGTCTGTTGACCCTGGCGCCTGGTAAATACCTATTTCGCGTGACCAACAAGAAGGTGCCCTATCCCGCTGGCTTCTGGATTCGCCAGGCGGATTTCGATTGGCGCTATTTTTTGGACCGATTTCTCAAATTTAACATGCTCGACGAGGGATTTCCGATGGGCGAAACTCGCGAGTACGAATTCGACTTAAAGATCGGCAAGTATCTCTATTCGTCGCCGCAAAATCCTACCCTCGACTACCATCTGGAAGTCACCGAACACGGCGGAAGGGATTCGGCGGTTACGTGGTAGGGAACAGGGTGGCGACCAGGTCCGTCAATAACCTGTGACGCTGGCGAGTCACTCTTGACGGGGGCAGGCAATCGCCCCCATTCTGAATCCGTTCTGTTCTTCCGGAGCACGTTACGAGCCGGCGATCTGCTCTAGCCTATCCGCGATCTAATGGGGAGACCCGTGAATCATTCAGATTCCAATGTTTGGCATGGCACGACCATTTTGTGCGTGCGTAAGGGGACAACCACGGTCGTCGCCGGGGATGGGCAAGTAAGCCTCGGCCAGTCGGTAATCAAGTCCGGCGCACGCAAAATTCGCCGTATCGGCGATGGCGGCATCATCGCCGGTTTCGCAGGCGCTACGGCCGATGCCTTCACCTTGTTCGAGCGACTCGAGGCCAAGCTGGAGCGCCATCCCGGTCAGCTTGCGCGCGCCTGCGTTGAATTGGCGAAAGATTGGCGCACCGACCGCTATTTGCGGCGGCTAGAGGCGATGATGGCGGTTGCGGACGTCAAGGTTTCGTTGGTGGTAAGCGGTACCGGAGATGTCCTCGAGCCTGACGATGGACTAATTGGTATCGGTTCCGGGGGTAATTATGCCTTGGCCGCCGCGCGCGCGCTGATTGATTTCGAGGACCTTGACGCCGAGGCCATTGCGCGCAAAGCGATGGCAATTGCCGCCGGTATATGCGTCTACACCAACGAGAGCTTGACTTTAGAATCGGTAAGCGAACCGTGACCGCATTTTCACCTCGCGAAATCGTCTCTGAACTGGACCGCTTTATCGTCGGACAGAACGACGCCAAGCGCGCCGTGGCAATCGCTTTGCGCAACCGCTGGCGCCGTCAACAACTATCAGAGGCCATGCGGGATGAAGTTTTACCGAAAAACATCCTGATGATCGGTCCGACCGGCGTTGGCAAGACGGAAATCGCCCGTCGTCTGGCCAGACTCGCAAACGCGCCTTTCCTCAAGGTGGAGGCGACCAAGTTTACCGAGGTGGGGTATGTCGGGCGAGACGTCGAACAAATTCTCCGCGATCTCGTCGAGATTGCTATCACCATGACTCGCGAGGCCATGCATTCTGAGGTCGAGGCGAAGGCCGAAATCAACGCCGAGGAGCGAGTTCTCGACGCGTTGGTCGGCGAAAGTGCCAGCGCCGACACCCGACAAAAATTTCGGGTCATGTTACGCGAAGGCAAGCTAGACGATAAGGAAATCGAGATTGAAGTAACCGAATCGGGCGCCGGTTCGTTGCCCACCTTCGATGTCCCCGGAATGCCTGGGGCGCAAATGGGAATGATCAACCTGAACGAGATTTTCGGCAAGGCGTTCGGTCAGCGGAGCCGTTCGAAGCGGCTGACGGTCGGCGAGAGTCACGAAATTCTCCTGGCTGAGGAGAGCGACAAGCTTTTAGATCAGGATGCGGTGGTGAAGCGCGCAATTATCGCGGTCGAGCAAAATGGCATCGTGTTTCTCGACGAAATCGACAAGATTTGCGCCCGATCTGATCGGCACGGGGCCGACGTCAGCCGGGAAGGCGTACAGCGCGATCTCTTGCCTCTGATTGAAGGTACAAGCGTGGCCACGAAGCATGGCACCGTGAAGACCGATCATATCTTGTTCATTGCGTCTGGTGCGTTCCATCTCGCCAAACCATCGGATTTGCTACCGGAGCTGCAAGGCCGATTGCCGATCCGGGTCGAACTAAAACCTCTCACCCGTGACGATTTCGTGCGCATCCTCACCGAGCCCGAGGCTAGTTTGATCAAACAGTACCGGGCTTTGCTCGAGACGGAACAAGTGACTCTGGAATTCGAAGACACCGCAATCGAGGAAATTGCCACCCTGGCGGCAGAGATTAACAGTTCGGTGGAGAATATCGGTGCACGGCGCTTGCACACGGTCATGGAACGTTTGCTCGAAGAAATCAGCTTCAGTGCGCCGGACCGTGCCGGCACCTCCCTCACCATCGACAAGGAGTACGTCCGCCAGAACGTCGCCGATCTCGCCGCCGACGCCGACCTCTCGCAGTATATTCTATAGGGGTAACTGCCCAGGTGCCTCA
>JAAXGF010000402.1 GCA_012267605.1 Alphaproteobacteria bacterium
CAGAGTTGAGGCACCTGGGCAGTTTCATATTTTGTACATAGCGGTGATCGCTCTGCATTTGCGCGTTGCGCGGAAATGCGTTTCAGGCCCAGCTTTGAAGCATTGGATGGGGAAGTCAAGAGCGCCACTCGATGACACCCATTTTAGCTTCCTCCGTCTGATCAGGAGGTGCCGTCGCCCTCTTTGGCCAGCAAATCCTTGGCGCGGGTAAATAACCGCTGGCTTTGATTGACGGCTAAGCGAAAAGCCCACCCCTCGGCGCGGCCATTGATTTCGGCGGCTTTCTCTGTTGCCGTCTGTTCGCTGCCATCGTCATCCGTGGACGTCTGCTCAATCACTGCTGCCTCGAAAAATCCCCAAGTCTGGGCCTTGACGATCGCGTAGGTGACCTTCACTTGCAAGCCGTCAAAAGTCGTAAATGTAGCGATGCTCGGACGCTCGGGAAATTCGATCTCGGACGCCGGCTTGATGTCATCCACACTGACAAACGACAAAGTCCCTGCGAGTCGGCTCAATGCGTCTGGATCCGCTTTCTCTCCCTCCGGAACATTCGCCATGGTGAATTCGTCCGAGCCCTCGGTTTCCCGCGAGATTCGGACGGCCTCCTTGCCGTATCGGTTGATGACGATCTCGGCAATGTCGCGCTGAGAGACGTTGAGGATTACCCGCTCCAACCAATCCCACACGTCGCTAGAGAGTTCGAGATCACCGTCGCTCAGCCAGGCCTGGATCTCTCCTTGGCGGCGCAAATACACACCCGACCGGCCCGGGCCGAAGAGCCGAGGATTACGTTTCCCGAGGATTGTGGCGACGATGGTTTCGCCTTCGGCATCCTTCAAGGTGAGTTGTCGCGAACGCGCGCCTTCACTTTCCGGATCCTCGACTTCGAGGCGGGGATAACGATCCTCTTGGCTCGTCTTTGGTTCGACCAACCGGGCTTCCGTCAGGCTGAGAACGACGCGGCGGACCCGTTCCGTGGCAACAGGATAACCGCCCCGTTCAATCAGTCCCCACGATTCCCCGTCACGGCGAATGGTGGCCGTGCCATCCGAATCGGTTACCGAAATTTCAGCCACTTCGTTGGCACGCGAAACTAAGTCGGGAAAGGCCCTCTCCATCGATCGGTTCGCAGTAACGATATCGCCTTGGGAAAATAACGCGGCTGCTGCCAAGATCACGGTAATCGCCGTGACTACGGCCATGATCGAGAGGTTTCTTGGAGTCATGACGAATGTCCCGTGGCGTAGTGGCGGCGGAATCGGGCGCGCTTAGCGCCGGCAAGGACAATAGCGACGATGGCGACCAAGATCGGTACCCCAGCAATGTTAAAGAACTTGAGCCGGGTTTCTAAACTTTCGATGTCCTGATGTAGTTTGTACTGAACATCACGCAATTGCCGACGCACATCGATCATTTCAAGGCGCGCGGCCTCGATTTCGTCGCGCTGCGCGTCGCTCAGCAATACCGTCGTGCCCTCCGGACCTTCCGTAACCTGTAGCTGTTGGATTTTGTTCTCCAGATCCCGCAGCTTCTGCGTGAGTTCTTGCTCGGTCGCCCGGTACCGTGCTTCCGCCTGAATGCGGATGTCCTGTACAGTGGTGAAGGGCCGCGCCGAAACATCTCGCCCGCGCAAGCTGATCAGCGCACCGCTGCCAGTGAGGTTATCAAGCGCGTTGACGACGAAATTCGCGTTGTCAGCAACCGGGAGCGCGACATTTTGACCTAAGAAATTTCCCAACCGCAGCCAAGTGTTGTCGGACAGCAAATCGGTGTCCGCGACGACGATTACGTTGATCGGACCGCGCGACTCTGTGTGGAAGAAATGGGGATTCTCAGTGGCGGCATCTGGGTCTCCATGAATTGCTGCCATGAGGTCCTCCGCTTCGTCGTTCTCACTGGCTTCGCCTGCCTCCGATTCATCACTATCGCCGAAAGCCGTTTTGGCGGGCCCGCTAATTCGTGCCGCGATGACAAGGGACTCCCCGTCTGACCGGAAATCGGTCAGAAGCTGCAGAGGATTGGGAAAACTACGCACCCTGCCGACGTCAATGGCCATGGATTCGGCACTGGAGGCCAGCAACGGAACAACGGTCGTTTCCGCATTTTCCAATGGACGTAAGATGCCGGCGGTACCCACGTTGATGACATTCAACTCACCGGTCACGACATCTTCGGAATTTAGGCTGTCCGACTTCAACGATAGCCAAGGCAAGTAGTTTACGACGTGGTTGCGTCCGCCCTGAGGAAAGGACACGGTACGCGCCGCCCGCGCGTCCCCGACGACCTTTCTGGGCACCATTTCGATTCCCCATGCCGCGAACAAGCCCTCCATCGGATTTTCCGTCTTCATCGACGGCGGCAGCCCTTGTGCCGCGCGTCCTGAAGAGCTGGCCTCCGAATGGGGATCGACAAAAATTAACGCCTTGCCCCCGCCCAGAACGAATTGATCGATCGCCCGTAACGTCTTTTCAGCGAAATCCTGAGGATGAACAACCATCAGAACTTCGACCCCGGGATCAATGACGCTAACCTCGCCGCCGAGCACCTGTACGTCAAAGAACTGACGCATTTGCCCAACCACTTCCCAGGGGGTGAATTGGCGCCGGGGGTCGCCGTTCATCGGTAAACCACTCAGCAACGCGACCACTGGTTTTTCAGGTTGAGCCAAGTTGTAGACAAGGCGCGTCAAATCGTACTCGAGAAACTGTTCCCGATCCGGCGAAAACACGGGAATGACATCGGCGTCATCGGTGCTGTTGGTTCCCGCCAAACCGAAATATCCCGGGTCACCTCCGGCTTCGATGACAATGCCTTGTAGACCAAAGCCAACGGCGCGGTCTTCCTCCGCCGAGTACGGACTTGGGCTGATCACTTCCAATTGCAATTTACCGCCGGCCAATCTGGCGTACGCGTCCAATAAATCACGAACCCGCGTGGCGTAGGTGGCGAGGAAAGGGCTGGCCTCCGTCAGATGCTCCGAGACGTAAAGCCGTAAAGTGACCGGTTCGGCTAAAGAGCTCAGAATTTCGCGGGAGCCGCTTGACAATGTAAACAATTGATTTTCGGTGAGGTCGAGCTGGAGCGAGCGCAGGGACAAACCAGAAAAAATGTTCAGGGAAAGAAAGAACACGACAGCCAAAACGAGCGCCGCCACTGTCGCCTTTGATCTTTTCTCGCTGCTGAACTTTTTGCTCATGGTTCTCTCGTCATCCGGGTGTCGCCAATTTAGGAAGATCTGCGAAGGTCAATTAGCAAGGCATTGGCGAACAAACAGACGCCCATTAGCGAGACAAAAAATACTGCTGTCGAGAGGCTAATCACGCCTTTGGTAACGATGCCAAAATGGGTGATGAAACTGAACGAAGCGATGAGATCAACGAGAAAACCAGGTGCCCAGGGTCTGAAAACCGAAAGCACCATGTCCAGGCTGCTGGTAAGAAACAGGAAGCAGGCCGCTGCGCTCACTACGAACGCGATTACTTGATTTGTGGTCAAGGCCGAAACGCACGCGCCAATGGCCAGAAACGCGCCAGACATCAGCCAACTCCCAAAATAACTGGCGACGATTACCCCGTTGTCGGGTTCGCCAAGATAGTTGACCGTGAACCACACCGGCACCGTCAGCGCAAGTGCGATGCCGGTAAAGCACCAGGCGGCCAGAAACTTGCCCATAACCGCCTGAAAAGTGGTCACTGGTAAGGTCATAAGCAGCTCGATGGTACCGGTCTTTCGCTCTTCCGCCCAAAGGCGCATCGCTACGGCCGGCACGAGAAAAACGTAAAGCCACGGGTGGAAGGCAAAGAATGACTGCAAATCGGCACTTCCTCGATCGAAAAATCCGCCGATGAAAAATGTAAATGCACCGGTTAGCGCGAGGAATATGACGATGAAAACATAAGCCAGTGGCGAGGCAAAATAGGCCGAAAGCTCCCGCTTGAATATGGTCAGTGTGGCGCGCATGACAATAACTCAGCCAGCCGTCGTAATTTGGCGAAATACGTCGTCCAGCCGACCTTGCTCGACGCGCATTTGTTCAACGTCGATGCCTGATTCACGAAGCCGGTCGCGCACGCCGGAGGTAATCTCCCTGCCGTCTTCCGGTACCACCATGAGATCGGCTGCGCCGTTGGCGAAGTCCTCGGTATCGACGCGCGCGACACCCGATACGTCGTTCAGCGCCGCGCTCAGCTGCGGCGCCTGGGTAGAAGCCACGCGGATGACGACCGCATTGTGGTAGGCCGAGCGTTGCCGCAGTTCCGCTGGCGTGGCGTCGACCACGATGCGGCCACGAGCGATAATGACGGCGCGCGTGCATACGGCGTCGACCTCCTCCAAAATATGGGTGGATATGATGATAGCCTTATCTCCGGCCATGTCCTTGATCAGCGTGCGCACCTCGTGTTTTTGATTCGGGTCCAGGCCATCCGTCGGCTCGTCGAGAATTAGAACCGGCGGATCATGCAAGATCGCCTGGGCTAAACCGACACGCCTTTTGAATCCCTTTGACAAGGTTTCGATCGGCTGGTGCAAAACCTCCTCCAAATTGGTGCGCGCGACAGCGTGGGCAATTTTTTCGCTGGGTTCCGCAACGCCACGAATTTCGGCCACGAATTCGAGCAGCCGCGCTGGTGTCATGTCGCCATATACCGGCGCGCCCTCGGGCAAATATCCAATGCGCTTTTTGACCTCGATGGGATGGGTAATGACATCGAAACCACAAACTTCAGCGCTGCCGTTACTCGGCGGCAGGAATCCCGTGATTATTTTCATGGCGGTCGATTTTCCTGCGCCATTGGGCCCAAGAAAGCCGAGCACCTCGCCCCGATCAATAGTGAAACTAACGTCGTCCACGGCAGTGATCGGACCGAACCGTTTGCTCAAATTTTGTACCAACAACATGGTGCTCATAAGCTCAAATCTCTTTGGCAAATGCTCTTCGATGAACCGGCGTGGGGTGTGGCGACTTGATGAATCCTCGGCATGGGCTACCCGCGCTTCGGCAACGCCCTTCGCGGGCCACCAACGGGGATTCGCGCACGTCGCGGAGATAGGGCCGGCTCAAGCTCGTGTCAAGAGGGTAGTTTTGTATCGCGCAGCCAGTGACGTCGGTGAAGGCTTCATCGAGTGCCTCGGGCACTAACGCCAAACCAGGCAATTCGGTTGTACCCATGAAATCCAGCTGAAAGGTGCAATAGTCTCATGGTCGCCGGCGTGGGAATAATTTCAGCGAACTATGCAAACGGTTTGTCAAGACTGGCACCCAGATCCACACGCCACGCCTTAATTTTCCAGCATTTTCGTGACGCGATCGGAAAGAATCTCCAAATTAACCGGCTTCGTGAGGTAATCATTTGCGCCGGACTGCATCGCGCGATCAATCGTCGATTGGACACTTCTAAAAACCTC
>JAAXGF010000139.1 GCA_012267605.1 Alphaproteobacteria bacterium
CCCCGAGTTGCGGAAGTCGGGTTACGGCACGGGATGCGGCTGGCTTGCCGGCAGGCTTCTATTTGCCTCTAAGCAAATGAGTCGCCGAACCGATGAATGAGACCGTCACTCGGCGATATCGCGAACAACTCGAAATCCGATAATCACGCTCCTGTGCATCCAGTCGGTACGACGCCGTTTAGCGGCGCGCACCTGGCGTTCGGGATAAAACCATGCCCCACCCCGCAACATTCTGAGGAAACACTCCCCGGTCGTGACGGGTTTGCCACTTGAGGACGCGATAAGATAATTCGGTGTTGTACAGTCTTCGACCCATTCCCAAACATTGCCGAGCATGTCGTGCAAACCGAAAGCGTTTGGCAAGAAACTACCGACCGGCGCCGTGTTGGCGAATCCGTCCTGGCAATCGTGGTGGCGCCAATGAAATGGATTACCCGTGGCAATAGTCAGGTCGTGGACATTAGCGTATCGGCAGGCTAGTGAGGGATCGTCTCCCCAGTAACGCGACGTCGTCGTGCCGGCCCGTGCGGCATATTCCCACTCCGCCTCGCTGGCCAAACGGTATGGTTTTCCAGTCTTGCTGTTCAGCCACGCGAGATAGTTCCTGGTATCGTGCCAACCCACGTTGATAACTGGCCTGCGACCACGACCCCAACCTCTATCATCGGGTTGATGGTCACAGCCGCCATCAGCGGTACAGGCATCCCATTCGTCAAAGGTCACTTCATACTTCCCGACCGCAAACGGCGCCGATATTTTTATCACCCGCGGCGGACCTTCATCGTCATAGCGGCCTGCTTCGTCTACGACCGATCCCATGGTAAACGATCCCGCTGGAACCACGACCATGACCGGGCAAACATCGCAGTCTTGAAACGTCTGGACCTGAAATGATGCCGGTAATTCTGCCGCCCCGCTGGACAGCGGTATCGATAGCCAAGCCACGTGAACCACAAAGCTACCGAACGCCAACCGGATGCGTTTCCCGCAAAAGAGGTTTCGCGCGAGGTACCTTGCAAACCTCATTTCGAATCGGAGAGAAACAGGTATCTAAGCGGAAAAAGCATCCCAATGTAGCGGAAAAATCGCACCAGGATTCGCACCACAAGTCGGCAAACGACATCACCGTTCATCGCGACGGAATTTCGCCGCCTACGCCCCATTCCCATGTGCCCACCGCCATGTTTTGCGCTGCCTACCGCAATTGTTACCCGTGCCGAAGCATCACGCAAGCGTTCGTAGTAATTGATTGGTGGGTAACGGACCGTGAAATGTTTGCCAGACGATTTTCTCCCGGCTAGGCTCTTCTCGGAAATTCAGCCATGGGAAGGGTGCGGTCAAATTGGAATCAGTCGCGCTCATTGTCGCGGCGGGGCGAGGTGTACGTATGGGGTTGGGTACACCGAAGCAATACCAAAGAATTCTTGGTCGCCACGTGCTTTACCATTCTGCCGCCGCGTTCGCTTCCCATTCCGGAATTGATGCGGTCCGCGCTGTGATTCACGCTGATGACTCTGATCTCTACGCAAAGGCAACTGGAGGTCTCGATCTTCTTCCGCCTGTCACAGGGGGCTCCACTCGGCAGCAGTCAGTTTTGTTGGGACTTGAAAGCCTCATCCATCAGAATCCGAGTAAAGTGCTGATACATGATGCCGCGCGGCCGGCGGTACCCGTCGCTGTCATTGACCGGGTTCTGCAGGCCTTAGATAGCAGCGTCGCGGCGATTCCCGCCCTTCCTGTTAGCGACAGTCTGAAACGCTGCGCTGATGGCACGGTGCTGGAATCCGTGGATCGGGCCGATCTCTGGCGGGCACAGACACCCCAAGGATTTCGATTTAAAGAAATCCTAGATGCTCACCGCGTAGTTCGCGGACGTAGCCTGACCGATGACGCTGAAGTTGTTGAATCGGCTGGGATTCCAGTCACAATCGTGCAGGGATCAGAGACAAACCTCAAGGTCACGGAGAGCGACGATATGGTTCGCGCGGGATGGGCACTGGGCGGGGCAACGCGAGTCGGAAACGGTTATGACGTTCACCGCTTTGGCCCCGGGGATCACATTACCCTGTGTGGCATCAGGATACCCAATGACCAAGGCTTGGTCGGACATTCGGACGCGGATGTGGGATTCCACGCCTTGGTCGACGCCGTAATGGGCGCCCTAGCCGCCGGTGATATTGGCAGCCATTTTCCATCTAGCGACCCGACGTTTCGCGGAGTCGAATCCGCATTGTTCGCCCGCCGTGCCCAGGAATTGGTATCAGCCGCGGGCGGCCAAATTCAGCATCTCGATGTCACCGTGATATGTGAACGCCCAAGAATTAGCGCCTTCCGAGACGACATGATCGAATCAACCGCAGAGGCTTTCAGTGTAGCCCGGGAACAAGTTAGCATTAAGGCGACGACGACCGACGGGCTTGGATTTACCGGCCGGGGCGAAGGTATCGCGGGTCTGGCAGTCGCCACCATTTGCTTGCCGGAGTGACGTCTTGAGTACGCCGCCACCACTCGGATTTTGGCATCCTGCCAGCTTGATTGGTACTTGGTTCGGCGTCGGGATGTTGCCCAAGGCGCCCGGGCTTTGGGCCGCGCTGGCCGCACTTCCTGTAGCTTTTAGCCTGCAGCATGCGGCAGGGCCGTTAGGTGTTGCCATTGGTTGCGCTATCCTCTTCGTTTCCGGACTTTGGGCCACCGAGATGCTCTTGAAGAACGCCAACGAAGAAGATGGTATCGAGGATACTATCGTTATTGACAACGTTACGGGCCAGACGCTGACGCTGGTTGCGGTCCCGGCAGATCCTGTCTTCTACGCAATCGCGTATATTGGCTTTACCCTTATGATCGTGATGAAGCCGTGGCCGACGACGGCCGTCCGGCCAGCCTTCAACGGCGCCGTCGGCATCATGCTCGACGACGTTTTCGGCGCTATCGTCATCGCCGCACTTCTCTTCTTTTCGATTCAAGGTGTACCAGCTTGATACTCGGTCGCGAGATCGAAGATCTTGCGGGACGGATTCTTGACCACTGCCGGGCAGCCGGTATTCGAATGGCTACCGCCGAATCGTGTACCGGCGGTTTGGTGGCCGGCGCATTGACCGCTATTCCGGGCGCCTCCGACGTGATCGATCATGGTTTCGTCACCTATTCAAATGATTCGAAAACCCAATTGCTCGGGGTTTCACCCGAGCTTATCGCGGCCGAAGGCGCGGTATGCGACGCCGTTGCACGCGCCATGGCACAAGGTGCCCTCGCCCGTTCCGCAAACGCCGTTCAGATAGCCGTCGGAGTAACCGGAATAGCAGGTCCAGGTAGCGATACCACCGACAAACCCGCCGGTTTGGTGCATTTTGCGGTCGCCCGACGGGGCGAGGAAACCCGTTCGGCGCGGCACTCGTTTGGCGACATCGGTCGCGACCAAGTACGGCAGGCGGCAGTGGCCGAGGCCCTAAAGCTGCTTATAAGCACCTTAAGGAGTTAACCTTGTGTCGAAATGCAAGGTACGCGTTTCTGAAGGCTTCACTTGATCTTCGCCGTATAGAGCACATGGGCACGGCGCTCGAACGCGGATACCATGCGACGCACCGCGTCATTGAAGAGAAGCATGACTACCCGTTGCATTAGCGGCGAATGGAATTCGAAATCCACGTAGAAATCTACAACGCTGCCACCTTCTGGCTTGGCACTGAAGCACCAACGATTGTTTAGATGGCGCAACGGCCCCTTTAAATAATCGACTTCAATGGTACCGGGTCGGTCCAGTCGTACTTCGCATGTGAATCTCTCGCGGAAAATCTTGAAACCAACGACGAGTTCGGCACGGATGTGGTCTTGCTGCCGTTGCGTCACTCGCGCAGCCCTGCACCAGGGTAAAAATTCGGGATACCGGTCGACAGCTGCCACCAAATCAAATAGTTGCTCGCGGCTAAAGGGAAATTCGCGCTTCTCAACGTGGATTGGCATTACCGATGCTAACCCTGCCGTAAACTGTCCTCGCGCGCTTTGCGTAACGCAGCAAAATCCTCAGCCGCGTGATAGGAGGATCGGGTCAAGGGCGATGCTGACACCAGCAAAAAGCCCTTGGACCTTGCGGCCTTGGCGTAATCTGCGAATTCGTCCGGCGTAACGAATCGGTCGACTGGGTGATGACGCGGGGTCGGCTGAAGGTATTGGCCGATAGTAAGAAAATCGACGTCTGCCGTCCGTAAGTCGTCCATCACCTGGAGCACCTCACGCCGTTCCTCTCCGAGACCGACCATGATGCCCGATTTAGTAAACATGCCGGTATCTATGAATTTCACTTTGTCCAATAAACGTAAGGAATGATAATAACGCGCCCCCGGACGCACCTCCGTATAGAGCCGGGGGACAGTCTCTAAATTATGGTTGAAGACGTCGGGCCGGGCGGCAATGACCGCGGCTTCGGCCCCATACTTATTGCGAAAGTCTGGTGTCAGTACCTCAATCGTCGTTGCCGGCGATGTTGCGCGGATGCTTTGAATACATCGCGCGAATTGCCTGGCACCGCCATCATCGAGATCATCCCGATCAACCGATGTGATGACCACGTGTTCAAGACCGAGCTGCGCTACTGCCCTGGCCAAACGATCGGGCTCGTGTGGATCTAGGATATCGGGTCGGCCCGTCGCCACGTTGCAAAAGGTGCAAGCCCGGGTGCAAACGCTTCCCAAGATCATCACGGTTGCATGCCGCTTTGACCAACATTCCCCAATGTTCGGACACGCTGCCTCTTCGCACACAGTATTGAGCGCGAGTTGCCGCATAAGCTTGCGGGTTTCATGAAAGATTACGGACCCTGGCGCCTTCACGCGAATCCATGGCGGCTTGCGTTTGGGGCGCTGCGAGTCGAAAAGCCTAACTGAACTGGTCATTGACTGTTGTCTCGCCAGGAACCTGCCAAATTACATGTGGAGCGCGCGACCATAGGCGGCGAGTACCGATTCGTGCATCATTTCCGACAGCGTCGGGTGTGGAAATACCGTATGCATCAACTCCGCCTCGGTGGTCTCCAGGGACTTGGCGATACCGAATCCCTGGATAAGTTCGGTCACCTCAGCGCCTATCATGTGTGCGCCGAGAAGTTCCCCGGTCTTGGAGTCGAAAACAGTTTTGATCATGCCCTCGGGTTCGCCCAGCGCGATTGCCTTGCCATTTCCGATGAACGGAAACCGTCCGACCTTGACCGCCCGCCCGGCTTTCTTAGCCGCCTTTTCACTCATGCCGACGCTTGCGATCTGCGGCCGGCAATAGGTACAGCCCGGGATCACCGACGTATTCAGCGGGTGAACACCCGAAACGCCGGCTACTTTCTCAATGCAGATGACGCCCTCGTGGCTCGCCTTATGTGCAAGCCACGGCGGGCCAACCAGATCGCCGATCGCATAGACCCCCGCCTCGCCGGTGCGTAACCATTCGTCGACGACGACATGCGCCTTATCAACCTTGATCTTCGTTCCCTCCAGCCCAATGTCTTCCACATTGCCGACGATACCGACCGCTAGAATTACCCGGTCCGCAGTTATCCGTATTTTCCGGCCACCCTCCAACTCGACCTCGGCATTGACACTCCGGGTACTCTTCTTCAACGATTTCACCATTGCCTTGGTGTGAATTTTCATACCTTGCTTTTCAAAGGCCTTGCGCGCGAACGCGGAAATCTCAGCGTCCTCGGCGGGAAGAATGTCCGGCAAAATCTCCACCACTGTCGCCGCCGCGCCCATGTCGCGGTAAAAGCTCGCAAACTCCATGCCGATAGCTCCAGAACCGACGACCAACACGGACCTCGGCATTTTTTCCGGGACCATCGCTTCTTTATAGGTCCATACCAGTTTGCCGTCCGGCTCTAGACCTGGAAGGGTGCGTGCACGCGCACCGGTGGCCAAAATAATATGCTTGCCTGCCAAATCAGCGACGGACTCTCCGTCCTTGCTGACGGCCACCTTACCAGGGCCATTCAAACGGCCATGACCGTCGAATACGGTCACCTTGTTCTTTTTAAGCAGATGTTTGACTCCGCCGGACAACTGGCCAGCAACGGCGCGTGACCTTGCAACCACTTTCTTCGCGTCGAATCCTATCTCCTTAGCGTGCAAGCCATAATCGTCGAGACGATTCAAGATGTGATGAATTTCCGAACTTCGCAAAAGCGCCTTGGTGGGAATACATCCCCAGTTCAGGCATATTCCGCCGAGGTGTTCGCGTTCGACCAACGCGGCGTTCATGCCTAACTGGGCCGCACGTATGGCCGTCACATAGCCGCCGGGGCCGCCCCCCACCACAATGACATCAAAGGTTCCCACGATTTGCCTCCTAGAGCAAAATGGATAGAGGGTTCTCGATCAATCGTTTGTATGCTGCCAGGAACTGCGCGCCGACGGCTCCATCAACCGCGCGGTGATCGATCGACAGCGTCGACGCCATTACCGTCGCCACAGCCAGCGCACCGTCCTTGACCACGGCACGCTGGGTCCCGGCACCGACCGCTAAGATGCAGGCCTGAGGCGGATTGATAACGGCGGAAAATTCCTTGATGCCGAACATCCCAAGGTTCGACAGGCCGAAAGTTCCGCCCTGATACTCCTCCGGTGCCAACTTCCCTTCTCGGGCCCGGCTTGCCAGGTCCTTCATCTCATTGGAAATTGCTACCAGGCGTTTTTCGTCAGCGCTGCGTATCACCGGTGTGATCAAACCATCGGGTATGGCCACGGCGACCGATACGTCGGCGCGCTGGAACAAACGAATCGAGTCGCCTGCCCAGGCCGCGTTGGCGGCGGGGACCTCCCGCAACGCCAAGGCGCAGGCGCGCACGACAAAATCGTTGACGGAGATCTTATAGGCGTCGGAAGCACCGTTGAGCTCCTTGCGCACAGCGAGCAACTTGTCGATCTCGCAATCAACCGTAAGATAAAAATGCGGAGCCTCCCGCTTGGACTCTGCCAAGCGCTGGGCAATAACCTTTCTCATAGTCGTCAGAGGGACCGCTTCGAACGCCGGCAATCCTGGCGCTTCGGCCAATGTCGGCGTCGGTTTTGCGCCACCGTCCAAGATTTTTGCTCCACCCCTGGCAATCGCCTCTTCGACGTCGGCCTTGACCACGCGCCCGCGCGGACCGCTGCCCGCTATGCTCTTTATTTCGAGTCCGGCATCGGCCGCGATGCGGCGTGCCAAAGGGCTGGCAAACACTCGATCGCTTGTCCCCCGTTCGAACTGCGTTGAGGCTGGAGCGGATCCCTCGCCAGCAGCCCCGCCCTTCTCAGCCGCAGAAGTCTTGCCCGCCGCGGCGCCGTCGCCAGCCGCAGCCTGGGCACCGCCTGGCACCTTGGCCAACCGCCGATCGTCAAGAGACGCAGGGTCCTCGCCATCCTCCAAAATCAAGGCGATCGGCGTGTTCACTGCGACCCCATGGGCTCCTTCAGCAACAAGAATTTTTCCGAGAATACCCTCATCAACGGCTTCCACTTCCATGGTCGCTTTGTCAGTCTCGATCTCAGCCAAAACGTCTCCGCTGGCAACGGCCTCGCCTTCGGTCTTATGCCATTTCGCCAGGTTTCCCTCGGTCATGGTCGGTGACAAGGCGGGCATCAAGACTTGGATGGGCATGGTTACTCTCCCTTGGGAAATCGTCCTATTCGGAAGGAGAATGGAATGGCGGCGGCGCGTCGAATTCACGTCCGATAACAAACTTCCTTGGCCGCTTGGAGGATATCCCCGGCCTGCGGCAGTGCGAGCTTTTCAAGGTTGGCGGCATAGGGCATCGGCACGTCTACACCGGCGACCCTCTTGACCGGCGCGTCGAGCCAATCGAACGCTTGTTCCATCATTATCGCCGCCAAGGCGGAACCGATGCCAGCGAATGGCCAGCCTTCCTCAACCGTTACTAGGCGATTGGTTTTCTTAACCGACTCGACAACAGCGCCGGAATCAATTGGCCGCAGCGTGCGAAGGTCAATTACCTCGGCGTCGATTCCGCCGCGCGCTAATTCCTCCGCCGCCTGCAAGGCGAGACCGACGACAATAGAAAACGCGACGATCGTAACATCGGTACCCGAGCGAATGGTCTTTGCGCGCCCAATGGGAACGACAACGTCAGGGTCCTCGGGAACCTCGAAGCTTTGGCCATAGAGCATTTCGTTTTCCAGGAATATCACCGGATTCGGATCGCGTATGGCGGACTTGAGCAAACCCTTAGCGTCGGCGGCGGAATAGGGCGCAACGACCTTCAAGCCAGGACAATGGGCGTACCAACTCGCATAACATTGCGAATGCTGGGCCGCGACCCGCGACGCCGCGCCATTTGGTCCGCGAAATACGATTGGGCAACTCATTTGGCCGCCGGACATATAGAGGGCCTTAGCACCCGAATTAATGATGTGGTCGATCGCTTGCATCGCGAAGTTGAAAGTCATGAATTCAATGATAGGTCTGAGGCCCAAATAGGCAGCACCGACGCCGACACCGGCAAAACCATTTTCGGTTATCGGCGTATCGACCACCCTTTGGTCACCAAATTCCTCCAATAAACCTTGCGATACCTTATAGGCACCCTGGTATTCTGCAACCTCCTCGCCCATCAGGAACACCCGGTCGTCGCGACGCATTTCCTCGGCCATCGCGTCACGTAGGGCATCGCGAATAGATTGGGTTACCGTTGGCCCGCTGTATTCCGGCTCGGCTGGCACGGCGATCGCTTCATCCGTAGGCGGTGGCACATCTGCTACGGGCGACGCGGATTCCGCAGCTGCCTCGGCAGGAACTGATGCTGGAATCGCAGACGCTTTGAAAGACTCAATCTCCGAAACATCCTCACCGTCCAAGAGCAGCACGGCAATCGGTGTGTTCACCGCAACTGCCTCTGATCCTTCAGGAATCAATATTCGGCCTAAGGTACCGTCGTCGACTGCCTCGACCTCCATGGTGGCTTTGTCCGTTTCGATTTCGGCGATAGCGTCGCCGCTGACGACGCTATCTCCTTCCCGTTTTAGCCACTTCGCAAGGTTGCCCTCGGTCATGGTCGGCGACAAGGCGGGCATCAGGATTTCAGTAGGCATCGGCCCTCCGGAAAATTGCAAAAAAGACGCACACCGCTCTAAACTGCTTCGTCCAGCACATCGGTATACAGTTCGACCGGGTCGGGCTCCGGACTTTGGGAAGCGAACTCGGCAGCTTTGGCAACAATCGCTTTGGTTTCCTTATCGATTTTCTTGAGCTCCGCCTCGTCAGCAATAGCAGCCTTCAGCAATTGCTTGCGAACATTCTCAATGGCATCATTTTGTTGGCGCATTTGCTGGACTTCTTCCTTGGTGCGGTACTTCGCTGGATCCGACATGGAATGTCCTCGATATCGGTAGGTTTTCATTTCGAGGATATATGGCCCCTTTCCCTGGCGTGCGTGCGCGACTGCCTTGCGGCTGGCCTCTCGTACCGCAAGCACATCCATGCCGTCAGCCTCCTTTCCAGGAATGCCATATGCTGATCCTCGGCGGCACAAATCTGTCGTCGCCGAGGCACGCTCGATTGAGGTCCCCATTGCGTATTTGTTGTTCTCGATTACGTAGACGACCGGGAGTTGCCACAGCGCCGCCATATTGAAAGACTCGTAAACCTGTCCTTGGTTGACCGCGCCGTCGCCGAGATAGGTGACGCAAACCCCACCATCCCCCCGGTACTTATGGGCAAATGCCAGGCCCGTGCCGATTGGCACCTGTGCGGCAACGATTCCATGACCCCCGAAAAATCCGCTTTCTCGACTGAACATGTGCATGGAACCGCCCTTACCCTTGGAATATCCACCGCTTCGCCCGGTCAACTCGGCGAGAATTCCACTTGGTTCCATTCCACACGCTACCATATGACCGTGATCGCGGTAGCTGGTGATGATTGAATCGCCTTTCTTGAGAACTGATTGCATGCCGACAACCACAGCTTCCTGGCCGATATATAGATGGCAAAATCCGCCGATCAAGCCCATGCCGTACATCTGCCCGGCCCGTTCCTCAAGCCGGCGAATCATCAACATTTGGCGGAAATATTGTAACAGTTCGGTAGAGGGTTCCTTGGTCGGCGTGCGTGCCTTCGAGCCCGCCTTGGGGCTTGGCTTGGACTTCATTCCCGTACTCCTAACAGCCTCCACGAGCTATTTCGTGGTTCAGGTCTGTTTAAGGGAAACTACGCGTATCGATTCCCACTGGCAAGACGGCACTGACGATATTGGGGCAGGTGTCGGGCGGACGAAGCGGAACCACGATTCTTGCGACCCCACCGCCTTGGCGCTATACATGCATTCCCTCAGGAACGGAGTGTAGCTCAGCCTGGTAGAGCACCGTCTTCGGGAGGCGGGGGCCGGTGGTTCGAATCCACTCACTCCGACCAGTCATATGGTTTGGGATGATGGCTGATCAACCAAATCGAGATCCCAGCACAGCGTTCGTTTGAAAATTTTATTTCTTTATTTCAATGTGTTTTGGTTCATTTCTAAGATGTTTTCGAAAGATGTCCTCCCATCCGTCTGCCGAGTCAGTCGTTGACTGGATTCACTTTCGCCCCGAATATGAGCTCGATTCCTCGTCCCCTTCGTAATGAGCGGAAATATGCTTCCCAGTATAGACATTGCCAACTACGCCATCAAAAAGGCCTGGCCCAATTGTCCAGCAAGGCTTGCGCATGGTGTAACTACTCTCCTGCGGAAATTCGCCGGCCACATTGCATGTAATCGTTGAAATGGTTGAATTTGATCATACAGCGCTTTGGTCCAATTTGGTGGGCGGGTTGGCGCTGTTCCTTCTCGGAATGGACTTGCTAACCCGTGCGCTGCGCCAGGTTGCTGGTTACCGTATGCGCGCCATCGTGAGCAAATTGACGACCAACCGGCTCACCGGTGTCGCCACGGGTGCCGTCGTCACAGGTGTTGTCAATTCGTCATCGGTAACCACCGTGATGCTGGTGAGCCTGATCTCGGCGGGCGTGATCTCGATGTCGCAGTCGATCAGCCTGATTATGGGCGCAAACATCGGCACTACGGTGACGGTGCAGATCATTGCCTTCAAGGTCACCCATTTCGCCCTTCCCATGGTGGCGATCGGATTCGCCGTTTCCTACATTTCAGGCCACCCGTACATCAAGCAGTGCGGTGCCATGGTGATGGGTTTGGGGTTGGTGTTCTTCGGCATGATGGTGATGAGCGACGCGATGATGCCGCTTAGGGATCACCCTCCCTTCTATGACCTCATGGTGACCTTGGACAATTCCCTACTATTGGTGCTCATCGGCGCAGTTTTTACCGGCATAATCCAGACTTCCTCGGCGACCGTCGCAATCGCCGTCGCCATGGGCGGGCAAGGGCTGATTACATTTGAGCACGCCATCGCCATCGCCATCGGTGCCAATATCGGCACCTGCGTAACCGCGTTGCTCGCGGCGATCGGAAAACCGCGTGAGGCCCAGCGGGCGGCCGTCGTTCATTTGTTGTTCAACACCGCCGGCGCATTATTGTGGATACCGTTTATTCACCAACTTGGGATATTGGCGACGGCCATTACGCCAGCCGGGGTCGGACTGGGAGATGGTATCAATGCGGTCAATGCGCGCCATATCGCCAACGCGCACACCGTCTTTAATGTCGTTAACACGATTCTATTCATAGGGTTTACGGCTCAAATCACACGCATCGTTGAATGGTTGGTTCCTGACAAGCCGTTCGATCGATCTTTCGTCACCAAACCGTTTCATTTGGACGAAGCCTTGCTAACTACTCCGGCCTTCGCGGTCGAACCTGCGCGGCGGGAAGTCGCACGGCTTGGCAAAAATGTTGCCCGTATGTTCGCCTCCACGGTGCCGGCGATTGTCAACGCTGACCGGCGGGAACTTCGCGCGGTGGCGGAAATGCAGTATTTCGTCGACGTGATGCACGGCCAAATTGTCGACTATTTGCGAAAGGCCACCCGAACAGAATGTGCCAAGAGCGTGGAGTCGAACTTGGTTCAGCTAATGCACATCGCCGACCAATTCGCCCACATGGCCACCATTATCGAATCCAATTTGGTGCGCGTTGGTTTACAGCAAATCCATGAAGGCCCCCGTTTCGTTCCCGCCACCCGGAAGCTGATCAGCGGCTATCATCGTCGGGTTTACAAAACGCTCAACGGCGCGGTCCGTGTTGCCCGGAAAAATGACGAAGAAGCGGCGGCAATGATTCGCGACTATCAGGACGAAATTTCACAATATGCAAACCGTACCGCGCGCCGCGCAATGCGAAACTTGCAGGACGGGCACCCCGGACGCCTGCAGAGGTACCGACAGGGTATGGAAATTATTGAGCATATGACCCGCATCTATGATCATTGCAAGCGGATCGCTGCAACTGTAGCTGGCGACCACCACTAGCCGGATTTCCGTCCTCTATGCGGAAAATTGGTGACTCATTTCGAAAACGTGCAGCCATGAATGGCGGGAGATGCGAATGCCCGGGAATGGTAGCGGATCATCATCCAGCGAAGCCAAGATTGGCGGCGAGGCGCGTCAACTGCTTCGAGCGGCGACGGTCGGTTCGCTAGCTACCGCTTCGAGTTCAGTACAAGGTTGGCCGTACGCATCCCTGGTCTTAGTCGCGTGTGACCATGAGGCGTCACCAATCCTCTTACTATCTGATCTCGCGGAACACAGCCGAAATATTAAGGTGGATAGTCGCGTTTCACTCCTCATAGACGGCACGTCGGGCACCGCCGACCGTCTCACCGGACCCCGCGTGACGATTTTTGGGAAAGCCGAAAAAACTTTGGAGCCCGGTCTTCGCAACCGATTCTTGGCACGGCACGAGAGCGCGCAGACTTACGCGGATTTTCGCGATTTCAATTTTTATAAACTCGACGTAACGGGTGCTCATTTTGTCGCCGGATTCGGCCGTATTCATCGGATCAAGGCAATAGATTTCCTGTACGACGTGGTCGGCGCGGCGGAGCTGTCAACCTGTGAGCCAGAAGTTCTCGAGCATATGAACACTGACCACGCGGAAGCGGTCGCACTATATGCCTCGGCGCTCGTCGGCGCGCCCGAGGAAGGCGCAAGTCTTACCGGAATTGACCCAGAAGGATGCGATCTGATTACCGAAATGTGTCATGGGCGGCTTAGTTTCGATGCGCCGATTGTCGACGCCGCAGGTGCGCGTGCAGCGTTGATCGACCTTGTCGCACGCGCGCGACAGGTCGTGCGTCAGCGATCCGATCCGGAACAACGCGAATAAGCAACAACGCCGTTTCTCGCTTTCCCGCACTTGCGTTTCGACAAAAAAACCAGTTATTCATTGTTTCCGATTAGTTTCGGGTATCCGTTCAAAACAGTGGATGAGCGTCCGAGGAGCTTCAATGCAACAATTTGGACCGGCCATAAGTTCCTTCGGCCTCGATCGCCATGGATTGGGTAATGCCAAGGCCGCCTTCTGGAACTACTCAACGGCGGCACTTTATGAAGAAGCGATCCGGCGCGGTGAAGGGAAGCTCGCGAGAAACGGTGCTTTGGTCGTACACACGGGCCAACATACTGGCCGTTCGGCAAATGATAAATTTATCGTCAAGGAGCCGTCGAGCGCTGACCATATTTGGTGGGGCGAAGTAAATCGTCCGATATCAACGGATCATGTCGCGAATCTGCGGAGAAAGATGCTTGCCCATCTTCAGGAACACGATGTCTTTGTTCAGGATTGTTATGCGGGCGCGGACTCAAGGCATCGTCTGCCGGTTCGTGTAGTAACCGAAACAGCGTGGCACAGCCTTTTTGCGCGGAACATGTTTATCGTTCCACCGCTCGAGGACCTGGCGCCGTTTGAGCCTCAATTCACCATCTTGAATGCGCCCAGCCTATATGCCGACGCCGAGAATGACGGTACCAACAGCGGAACCTTCATTGTTGTCGATTTCGCGGAACGCCAAGTACTTATTGGCGGTACTTCCTACGCCGGTGAAATCAAGAAATCGGTTTTTACGGTACTCAATTATCTCTTGCCTGGCGCCGGGGTTCTCCCCATGCATGCCTCCATCAATGTGGGGGCAGCTGGCGATTCGGCCGTGTTCTTTGGTTTATCGGGAACGGGCAAGACAACATTGTCGGCAGACCCCAGCCGAATGCTGGTGGGCGACGACGAACACGGCTGGACGGATAGCGGGGTGTTCAATTTCGAAGGTGGATGTTACGCCAAGATGATTCGCTTGAGTGCCGAAGCGGAACCAGAAATATTCGCCACCACCGAACGATTCGGCACGATTCTTGAAAACGTTGTTATGGACGACGTCCGCCGCACGCTCGATCTCGACGACGCCAAGTATACGGAGAACACGCGCGGGTCGTATCCTCTGGAATTCATTCCCAACGCCTCGCCCACCGGAACCGCGGGACACCCCAAGGCCGTCATTATGCTGACGGCGGACGCCTTCGGCGTTTTGCCGCCGATTTCGCGCCTCACTCCGGACCAAGCTATGTACCATTTTCTCTCCGGCTATACGGCCAAGGTAGCCGGCACCGAGAAGGGTCTTGGAAAAGAGCCCCAGGCTACGTTTTCAACCTGTTTCGGTGCGCCGTTCATGCCGCGTCATCCCTCGGAATACGGAAGAATGCTGGGCGAACGGATTGCCCGGCACAATACCGATTGCTGGCTCGTCAATACCGGTTGGAGCGGCGGGGGCTACGGAACCGGAGAACGCATGGCCATTGCCCACACACGCGCACTTTTAAAGGCCGCGCTAGACGGATCCCTAGCGTCGACTCCGGTCAGCATCGATAAGAGTTTCGGGCTAGCCGTTCCGCAAGCTTGTCCGGACGTGCCGAACTCAGTCCTCAACCCGCGCGATACTTGGTCTGACAAATCAGCCTATGACGCCGCGGCCCGCGACCTCGTGACAAAATTCCACGACAATTTCGGAAAATTTGCGCCGTACGTCAGCGAGGAAATTAAAGCTGCGGCGCCCAAGATGGCGGCGTGACGCGGGGCAGAATGTCGCGACTTTGGCGAGTCGCGACAACATGCTTCGCGATCAGCATCGCGCTTTCTGACCTGGCCGATTCCGGTGAAATCGAGCTTGACAGGGCCGCAGTCCCCGGCGGTCTCATCATCGGCAAGGTGATTCCCAGGGGTCAGGTTCGCCTCAACAGGGAACTGGTGCGTACCACCCCGACCGGCGTATTCGTTATCGGGTTCGGCCACAACGATCGTGGCGCGTTTGAGTTGGCCGCGCGTTTTGACGATGGAACCACTGCCATCGAACGATTGCACGTCGAAAAGAGGGAGTATCCGACCGAGCGTATCGACGGTTTGCCCGCGAATATGGTAACCCCGAGCGCTGAAGAGCAATCCCGCATCAGCCGCGAGAATGGCCGCATTACCAGGTTGCGGCGAACGGATTCGGATGAGACATGGTTTGCGGAAACCTTTTCCTGGCCGGTCAAGGGTAGGATCAGCGGAGTATACGGCAGCCGAAGAATCCTAAACGGCGAAAAGCGTCAGCCCCACTATGGTATCGACATCGCAGCGCCCCAAGGAACGCCTGTCGCGGCGCCTGCACCCGGCCGCGTCATAATGGCAGAAAACGACCTGTATTACACCGGTGGAACTGTCATGCTCGACCACGGCCACGGCTTGACATCGCTTTATTCCCATCTTTCGGAGATCAGTGTCTCGGTCGATGACCAAGTAAGACGCGGTCAAACTATCGGTTCGGTCGGCGCGACGGGTCGGGCCAGCGGCCCCCACTTGGATTGGCGTATCAACCTCTTCGACACCCGCCTCGATCCGGCGCTCCTCGCTGGGCCGATGCCCGATCAGTAATTCCAGGCTCAGTCCGGCCAGCGGCGGTGAACCCACAGCCATTGTTCCGGCCGCTCGCGTATCCAACTTTCTATTAACGCGTTTACCTGCTCCATGAGCGAAAGGACGTCGGCCTGTTTGTCGCCCGTGTCCGGTAGAGTCATCGGCGGGAATAGAGTCACCCGAAATCGCGCCCCTCGTAGACGTTCGACGCGCGCCGGTACCAGCGGACAGCGAAATCTCAGCGCCAACTGAGCCATCGACGGCGCGGTCATGGCCTCGCGACCAAAGAATTTCACGGGGATGCCATCGTTCAGTCTCTGGTCCACGAGCATCGCCAAATGCTTGCCGCCCTTTAGAGCAGCCACCATTGCCTTCGCTCCAGTGGCACCCTTGGGGTGGTGAATTCCATCAATAGCACCCCGTTGCCTCTGCACGATTCGCTCGACAAAGGGATTGTTGGCGGCACGATAAATATGGGTTAGTGGGACGCCTTTTTGAGTCACCGACAGCGAGGCGATCTCCCAATTTCCTAGATGTGCGCTGAAGTAGATGCCGCCCTGCCCGCCCTGGAGCACTTGTGCCACGTGCTCCTCGCCAACGACTTCAACCGGTCCGTCCGGATGGTAAAAATCGATCCGATCCAAGTGGGCGAACTCGGCAGCAACTCGACCAAGATTATCCCACATGGCGAGGGCAGTAGCCGCGATTTCGTCGGGCGCTAATTCCGGAAACGCGCGACACAGATTATTGGTGGCGACCTTGTTCACGGAAAGGTGGGGACCGATCTTGCGGGCGATCCAACCACCGAGAGTTGAGGCGCGATTAATCGGCATCGAACGAAAAACTGCAAAGGCCACCCAGACAGCCGCCCCCTCCAGAGGATGGCGGAAGAATCGGCTAAACCATGTGGCTCCCATGGTGCTAGCTCCCGGCAAAAAGCCGGCCGAGCAATTCGTCAATTTGCGAAGGATCCTGCCACACCACCCGAATGCGTACGGCGTGCGCCAAGGGCCTTGCCTCGCGCGGCAAACGGACGATGTCCTTTTCTGTCGTCACTAGTAACGCGTTCCTGGCCTGGGCCTCATCGACCATCTTCATAATTTCGTCGGGATGATAGCGATGGTGGTCCGGAAAGCCGTGCCTCGCGACAACACGACACCCCATCTCGTCTAGCATCGCAAAAAATTTTTTGGGATTGCCGATACCGGCGAAAGGGAGCACGGCTTGGCCCCTCAGCCCCGAGCTTTCGACTGTCGGCGAAAGAGCCGCATGAATAACCGGCACACCTGCCTCGACCGCTGACCGTATGGCACCGTGCGTGTCACCTCCCATAAGGATCATGGCCTGAGAGCGCTCCAGTCCGGCCGAAACACGCTCTCGGAGAGGCCCGGCCGGTATTAGCCGACCATTGCCAAATCCCGTACTTCCATCGACCACGACCAAGGATAGATCCTTAGCCAAATAGGGATTTTGTAACCCATCGTCGAGAACGATCACTTCCGCGCCAGCGTTTGCCGCAGCGTCGGCGCCGGCGGACCGATCGCGTGCGACCCACGTTGGTGCGTGCTCGGCGAATAGCAGAGCCTCATCCCCCACCGCGCTATGATCGTGCCGCCGTCGGTCGACGGCGAGCGGACCGCGCACCCTGCCGCCATAGCCCCGGCACAGAAAATGGATACGCCGACCCATTTTGGCCAGTCGATTGCCAAGAGCCATCGCTACCGGAGTTTTCCCAGCGCCACCGGCAACAAGGTTGCCAACACAGACCACTGGCACTGAAGCGTGACGAGGGTTAGCAAATAGTCGACGAATACGGCCAGCGGCGGCGTAGCCCCAACCCAGTGGGGAAAGCAGCGAGGAAAACAAGCCACCGTCGTACCAAAACTCAGGCGCGCGCACGATGAACCTCTCCCTTCGTGACAACACCTGTATCACCCCCTGCCGATGGATCAGGGCCTGGGCTTCCTTTGTCCATCAGGCATTTCAAATAGGGCGTCAACTCGGCCATGTACGCGTCAAGAACCCCGGCCTGGGCTGCTGCGGTGTCAGACGCCGCTTCTTGCAGCCGGCGGCACGACTCTTGGTCGTTGAGAAGTGCCCCGACCGTGGCGGCCAAATTCTCAACGTCCGCTACTCGAACGGTTGCCGAGCGGCGGGCAAATTCGACGATAACACTGGCAAAATTGTGCATGTGCGGTCCATGCAGCACGGCGCACCCAAGCCGCGCAGGTTCTAAGGGGTTTTGACCGCCATGGCAAACCAAGGAACCACCGACAAAGACGATGTCGGCGAGACGGTAAAAGAGCCCCAACTCACCTAAAGTATCTGCAAGATAGATGTCCGTTTCAGCGCTGACCGGCTCTCCGCGCGATCGAATGGCAACCGATAATTGGCGAGACACGATGTCACGGCGAATCTCCTCGGCCCGATGAGGATGGCGCGGGACAATAATCGTCAACAGACCTTCATTATCCGCGTTAAGAGATTTGTGGGCGGTAATGACTGCTGCCTCTTCGCCAACGTGAGTGCTTGCCGCCAACCACATTGGGCGATCGGAAATCGAGTCTCGCAACGTGGAAAGTGCCTCTTCATTGCACGGCAGAGGCGGAGACGCCGCCTTGAGATTGCCCACCGACCGAACATTTTTCGCACCGAGTTCACGATACCGCGCCGCGTCGGTATCGCTTTGGACCAAACACAAGGAGAAACCTTGCAGAATTGGCTCGATCAGGCGAGGAAATCTTCGCCAGCGGTCCAGTGAATTGCGCGACATACGACCGTTAACCAGGAGCATCGGTACGCCTGATTCTTGTGTCTCGGTGATTAAATTCGGCCACAATTCGGATTCCATCCACAACGACACATCCGGCCGCCAATGACGTAGAAAATTGCGAACACACTTGAGTCGATCGATTGGTACGTACTGATGCCGAGCTCGCCGCGGCAAACGCTCCGCGATGAGCCGGCCCGACGTCACGGTTCCCGTTGTGAACAAAATATCTACCCCCGGATTGATCTCTAAGATGCCATCCACAAGGGGCAGCGCTGAGATCGCCTCACCGACACTCGCGGCGTGAATCCATGCGAGGGAACCCGGTGGCCGAGCAGCACCGAGGTGGCCGAGACGTTCCCGGATCCGTTCGCGATCCTCTTTTCCGACGATTCGCCGAGTTAGCAAATAGAGATTGATCAGCGGCGCAAGGATCGTCGTGAGCGCACGGTAGAGCGCCAAAGTCATAGTCGCACGCGTCAATGGTCGTCGGCCGATAGGGCCGCAATACCTGGTTGCCCCACCAGCGCATCGGCTTGTTCAGTAACTTGGTTCAGCGCCTCTTCGATGCGGCGGCGAGCATGGTCACGTTCGTCGGCCCCAGCATTTCGAGGCACCTCGATTGGCTCCCCCCATACAAAAACGCCCCGGCAAAACGGAAAATCGACGATAAACCGGTCCCAGCTCCCTAAAACCTTTCGACAGGTGGTGGCGACAGCGCTGGGAATCACCGGCACTCCGCTAAGGCGCGCCGCCTCGACCACGCCCTGGCCTGCCCTCATCCTCGGCCCGCGGGGACCATCAGGAGTAATGCCGACGGATTCGCCGTTTCGAAGAGCCCGCAAAATGGCACGAAACGCGGCGGCACCTCCTCGTCGACGTGAACCGCTAATGCTGCCCAAACCGAAATGGCGAATGGTTCCGGCAATGAGCTGCCCGTCGCGATGGCTAGAAATCAGCATGTTCATAGGTGCGGCCGGCGACCAGCAGTACGGCATCATCAACAGTCGGCCGTGCCAAAAGCAAAGGATAAAAGGCTTGCCGGCAGACCAAAAACGCCTTGGTATCTCGCCACCGTGCACCGTCCACCGTCCGCTACGGCGCACCAGCCAAATGTACGACGCAACGACGACGCAAATGCAGCGTCGTGCCAATCCGTTACCTAACAGCCGCTTTACCAGCGACATTGTCCGGCTTACGCTCGCCGCGCCAAATCGCCGCTGTCGGCGAATTGCAGGGCATAAAGACGCGCGTAAGCGCCGTTGCGCGCGAGCAGTTCGCCGTGACTACCCGATTCGACGGCACGGCCATCGGCAATAAAGTAAATGAGATCGGCGCTCAGGATGGTCGACATCCGGTGGGCGATAACCAGCGTTGTACGACCCTTGGTCAACGTGCCGAGTGCCTCCTGAACCAATTTTTCGGATTCGGAATCAAGTGCCGAGGTGGCCTCGTCGAGCAAAAGGATTGGCGCATCTTTCAGCATTGCCCGTGCGATAGCGATACGCTGACGTTGGCCACCCGACAACTTGACGCCTTGTTCTCCGACGACCGATTCGTAACCGTCGGGAAGCGCGGCGACGAACTCGTGGGCCGCCGCTGCTCTCGCCGCTGCTTGAATCTCAGTGTTATCGGCCCCGGGACGCCCAAACGCGATATTGGCGCGAACCGAATCATTGAACAGACTTACTTCTTGCGAAACCAATGCGATGGCCTCCCGCAAGCTCTTCAAGGTTGCGTCGCGTAGGTCCATACCATCGATAGAGACCGCTCCGGAATCAACATCGTAGAAGCGAGGGATGAGATTGAGAATCGTCGACTTACCGGCACCTGAAGGCCCCACTAGCGCTACCGTCTTTCCCGCCGGCACGTTGAGACATAGATTTTTGAGGGCCGGACTTCCCGGGTGGTACCCAAAACTCACGTTGTCAAATCGCACGCTTCCGCCCCGTATTGCCAAAGTTTGAGCATTGGGCCGGTCACAGATTTCGGCTTTTGCGTCGAGCCGCGCGAAGACCCGCTGTGCCGCCGCCAATCCCTCTTGCAAACGGCTGTTCAAATTGGCCAGATTTTTCATCGGCTGATAGGCGAGCAACAAAGCTGTGATAAACGAAAAAAATGCCCCGGTTGTGGTCTCGCCGGAAATCACGTTCGCGCCACCGTAGAGGATAACGACGGCAATGGCGACACCACCCAACGTTTCCATTATCGGCGTCGACACCGCGCGGACCCGCATTGCTCGGGTAATCAGGCGGAAAAGATCTTCTACCATGAGACGCGCACGGCCGGTTTCCGATTTTTCCATACCGTACGCTTTGACCAGACGGGCGCCGTGAAAGCTTTGCTCCAAAAACGCGGTAAAATCACCCATCTTCGCCTGGGTTTTTGTCGAAACCCTACGCATGCGGCGGCCGATATGGACCACGGGTAAGAACGCCACGGGAAAAACGAAAAACGCGACCAGCGCTAACAACCAATCCTGATAAAACATAACCGCAACCAAGAACGCGACGGTCAGCGATTCCTTGACCATGCCGGTCAGCGCGTTCGACACGGCGCCGCGCAAGAGATTTACGTCGTTGGTCAACCCCGAAACCAGGCGCCCGGTGCCTACGTCATGAAGGAACGCCAAGTCTGCGCGAGCATGGTGATCGAAAAGCCGGACCTGCAGATCGGCGATAATTCGTTGCCCAATGGTGTTCATGAGGACGGCTTGGCCGTACACCGACAGGCCCTTGACCACGAACACGACCAAAACGGCCACCGGCACGACGTAAAGCATGGCCCGATTCTTTGCTAGGAAGACCTGGTTGAGAACAGGTTCCATCAACCAAGCATAAGCGGCCGTACTGGCGGCAACGCCGATCATACAGATAACCGCGAGCGCGACGCGGCCACGGTGGGGTGCCACATGGTCGCGGACGAGACGTTCGAGCAATCCTCGGGTCGGAAGCTGATCCGGTGGCCGTTCGGGCGCCTTGGATGACAACAGCGTGTACCGCCCTTCAAATCCCACTTATATCGAGACGACAATAGCACGGCGCCGGAAAACGAGCCAACCGTGGCTCCAAGGCGCGCCGCCAAGGCGCACGGGCGACGAACCGAAGCCAACCGAACCGCGGCGAGACGAAGTCAATTTTGGCGCCGGCCATTGAGAATACGTACGTTTTTCATTTCTATTGCTCCAAAGCTTTACGGTGCTTAATGAGTTTGTTTTTCCTTTACGAAATTATCGAAATAGCGTTGCGAGCCGCTCTTTAATCGATATAAGCGAATGAGTTAATCGCGGGAGGGGAAACCATGTCACTAGAAAAATCGACGTTGTTGGGCAGGACGATGGCACCGTTCGTCTGTGGAGCACTTTTGGATGGTTGCGCTGGGCAAAGCCCGGTTGGCGAACCCACCGTAAAGGTCGGTACGGTCATTGAATCTGGCTTCCTCTCGGACGACTCGATCGAGTTCAGGCTCGGTGGCGAAGGCGAAGCAACGTTGGTCTACTGGAACGAATCCGCCGATTTCGCGGCGTATAAGGCAGCCATTATCGATCCAGTGACCATTTGGCTGGCGCCTGGCTCCAGCCTCAAAGACGTGCCGCCCAAGGAGCGTCAACAACTCGCCGACGCATTTCACGCGGCCATGGTGCAGGAACTTGCCAAGGACTTTCGAATCGTCAAGAACGCAGGTCCGGGAACCATGCGGGTCCGAATCGCCCTTACGGACGCCGAAGAGTCTAGCCCCGCGCTCGATACCATCTCGACCTACATCCCGCAGGCGCGGATGCTTCAAGCCGCTGTAACCGTGGGTTCTGACACCGCCGGGTTCGTCGGCGAAGCGACTGCGGAAGGAGAGGTTCGCGATTCTCAAACCGGGGAGCTCCTCGCCGCTGGTGTCGACCGACGCGCGGGCACCAAGGCCATCGGGGACAGTACCTTCGATTCGTGGGGTGACGCCCGGGATGCATTTGTCGCTTGGGCACAACAATTCAGCGCCAATCTCAAGAAGCGGCAGGGTGGTTGATCGATAGGTGGCTACGTAGCTCGTGAATCAGATGAGTATTTGCCTTGGCGCTTTGCGATGAAATCTGATTCTTAGTGTGTCAATCAGTTACGGGCATGAAATACGTTTCGTCAGTTGTTCTTTGCGGACTTGTATTGTGGACGCTTACTGCTTGCTCGGCGTCGTTTCTCGGCTAAAGACCGTCCAGGCGGTGCCTAACTGATGGTTTCCAAGCCCCATGGACATCCACCGGGACCATTGTCCCACCTACTCAGCGAATGTCCGAGTCGGGTCAACCTGAGCCAATTTTCGGCCTCGCCAGTCACGGCAGCTCCCGGATGTTAAGCAGTCGAAGATGGCCAGTTTTGCTCGCAATATCGTCTCGTGCTATCTTCACCCTCAATAGGGAGCACCCATCTGGGAAATATCGGATAAACGTTCTCTGGCCTTGGCGAGTGGGACAGGAATCTAGCATGGTGTTTCGGATCGCGAAGGTTTTGTTGACGGCTATTGCGCTCATCGCGATGTTTGGGAGTAATTCCACCTTAGCGACGAGGCAACCTTCGCCGTCAGTCTCCGTTGGCCTTCCACCCGCGCCGGCAGTGATCAGCCTTCCCACATCATCACAAATTCGTCCCGGGAGGCTTTTGCGCTTGCCTGATGGCAGGCTTGCTTTGGCTCCCACAAAGAAGCGTGAGGAGCCCTTGGCTCAAGAGAACAACAAGGAGGTGGGGCGTGCCGAGGCTCCGGAAGCGACACCAAGGCATGCCGCACGCCCACATGATGGCTTGTCCGGAAAACGCTCAAAGGATGCGATCGAGTCATTTGTCCGAAGGCTCGCGCCAGAATATGACCTAGACCCCAATCTTGTCGTCGCGGTGATTTCCGCCGAGTCAAGTTTTCGCACCGATGTGGTTTCACCACGCGGTGCGACCGGGTTAATGCAGCTCATGCCTGATACGGCGCGACGGTTCGGGGTCTTGAATAGCTATGACGCGGAGCAAAACCTTCGGGGTGGGATGTCTTATCTCAAATGGCTGCTCTCTTTTTTCCGGGGCAACGTCAAGCTTGCGCTTGCTGGATACAATGCGGGCGAGCGTGCGGTCAAACGCTATGCAGGCGTTCCGCCGTATACCGAAACACGTAATTACGTCGCGAAGATCATGCGTGCGTATGGGCATACCATCCATCCGTACGATTCACGTTTGACGACGGCCTCCTCTGTCTTTGATCGGTCAGAGACAGGCACCCTAAGAATCTTTATGTCGCCGACATCAATGCTGAGCCATCGCCGATCCCATCGACTGGCGATCGCTTTCTAGGATAGAGCTGTCGGCAATGAGCCGTGAAATCTACCGCCGCCATGCCCACGACGATTCTCTATATGTGGCCTACTCCCGAATTCCGGGAAAAGCATGCCATTTAAGGCATCCCGGTTTGTAAACAGGTAAGAATGGTGCCGGAAATTTGACCGCCCTGTCACCAAAGTGTCATGGCCCTGTCACAAGGACGGAACAATCACTTGACAGGATTTTCTTGCAAAGGGGCTCGTTTCCTCGTCCCCAGTTAGCCCCCTTTGTATGTCCCCCAAAGCGACTTGGAGCCTCCCTCAAAGCGGCTTCTTTTTTAGGCCTCCCTTGCCCTCCTCACCTGCCGTGTCGGTGGGTCCCTCCTAGACCATCCCAGGGCATCAAATAGGCAATCCACCCCCAGCGGGGTAGGTCGGCAATTTGGGCAAGAGCGGCCGCGACTGCGGGTGGCTAGGAACTACCGGTCCTATCCAAAAAGAGCCATTCAGAAAGGTGAATTGATAGGCTTACGACTGATGTTAAAATTAGGTAACTGCCCAGGTGCCTCA
>JAAXGF010000063.1 GCA_012267605.1 Alphaproteobacteria bacterium
TGAGGCACCTGGGCAGTTACCTAAAATGCCAGAGAAAACTTCGATTTGGCATGAAACTTGCGTAGGATGTTATCGGTCCAAATGACTATAAACTCACGGGTTTTCAAATTAATAAGGTGGAGACGTCATGGGAAAATTGATCTCAACTGTTTTCACGATAGTCGCGCTACTGGCATGGGACCAGGCAGCACGTGCCGCGATCATGTTCGACTATCAGGGCAACAATTTTACGAATGTGGTCAGTCCTTACTCCACCGGTGATAACGTTTCGGGTTGGATCGAGTTGGCATCGGAGTTACAGGCCAACGCTAACGATCTCACATTAGCCCCAGTCGCCTTTTCCTTCACTGACGGCGTCCAAACTATCACCAACTTAAACGCCCTCATAGCAACATTCAACGACGTGGACACCGATATCGACGGGTTACCTGTTGAATGGAATATTCAACTATGTATCGACGCGGGTTGCTCGACCAATGCGATTGAGACGATCGACGCCCTCGGTCTCCGGATCGACACGGCTACTAGCGGCGGCGTCACCGTTCTAGTCTCGGACGATCCAGGATCATGGGAATACAAGACAGTCCCTGAGCCAGCCACTATTAGCTTGGTCGGTATCGGCCTGGCAGGATTAGCGTGCCTTCGGAGACGTAAGCGACAGTAATGAAACATCGCGATGGACGGAAATTGAAACCACCATCCACCCACCCTAACCATCGCCGAACGTACTCGCCAAACGGGGACGGGTCATCCACTCTACCCCGCTCATGCTCATAAAGCTGGGTCGCACGATCAACGAATTTCCTGATGGTCTCTTTTGCAGCGGCGATTCCGCTGGGGCTGAACCGATAGCCTAGGAAATCGAAGCCTCGGTCTATTCGCCCAATGAAGGTCTTGCCGGCATGTTTCTCCAATCGCAGCGCAACAAGTACCTGATTGACGATCTTCACTGCGTTGCGTAACCGCCAGCGGGTTGGCGACATGATCAGCCAATCATCCATGAATCGCACGTAGAATAACCCAAGTTTGGCCATCGCATCGTCGAGAGCCTTGAGGAAGAACGCGCCAATCAGAGGGCTGAGCGGACAGCCCAGTGATATTCCACGTTCGTATTCCCAGAACATGCCACCGCGATCGGCTCGACGGCGCAGGTATTGGCCGAGAAGGTTTAAGACGGGCCGTTCATTGATGTACGACGCGAGCTGGTCCAACAGAATGAAATG
The DNA here is from genome assembly GCA_012267605.1 of Alphaproteobacteria bacterium. Classification (GTDB taxonomy): domain Bacteria; phylum Pseudomonadota; class Alphaproteobacteria; order JAAXGF01; family JAAXGF01; genus JAAXGF01. The sequence goes on from JAAXGF010000063.1 coordinate 1,224, forward strand.
GTCAATCGAGGCGTAATAGGATTTTACGTCGGTTCTGAATACGAACCGGTTGTCGGTCAGGTGACTGGCAACTTCCCTCACCGCCGCCTTGCCGCCACCGTGGCCCTTTACGTGGGTACATCGTGGTGAGATTGGCAAGCGCTTCGCGAGAACCATGGCCATCGCCTTGAGCATCAGGGAATCCCGCGCTGGCTTTCTGCCATGACCAATTACCACTTTTTTGTCATGCTTGCGCTTGATGCAAGCATCCATCGTTATGTCATGCTCCGATCATGGCCTACTACGTATACATTTTGGCGAGCCAGAGAAATGGCACGCTCTATACGGGCGTAACCAACGACCTAATACGCCGCGTTCACGAACACAAGGAGGGGTTGGTTGAAGGTTTCTCGAAGCGCTATGGCGTGAAGACGCTCGTTTATTTCGAACCCCACGACGACATCGAACACGCGATTCAGCGCGAGAAGAATTTAAAGCGTTGGAAACGCGCCTGGAAGGTCGCGTTGATCGAGCGTGAGAATCCGTATTGGAGCGACTTATACCCGGGCCTGTGCGGCTGAATGGTGGATCGTCGTGTCAGGCACGACGATGACAAGGAGGAGAGAGCACGCGGATGATGCGAGGGAGGAGGAACCACGATGCCGATTGTTCACCGTGATTGCCGTTCCCGCCAATAAATTTTACCTAGATTTCTGCACTCGGAGAGTCCGGTTGGGGTCAACTGCGGCGGTGGCTAGCTGATTGCGATTTCGTCTGCTTTCCGATCTAGGAGCGGACGAGACGATAACCCGATCGCACAATCTTCAGGATCGCCTCCCATGGCGGTATTGGCGGGCCTCAGAAAATCGAACACAGATTTTGCAGGCACCGCCACTCCGCAAACGTTCGCCTACGACCGGAACAATCGGGTGTATTGGGTTTCGTGTTTCATGGCGCATAGATCGACAGCGATCGCCGATGCGCCGAGGTCATTAGGGTCAGCGCCCAACGCCGTTTCGGCTACCCGGGAAACGGTCGGCAAGAGCGCCGAAGTGATTCGCTGGCCGTCGGTTTGTCCCAAGGGAATTAGACGCACGCCGGCCGAGACCAGGTTCGCGGCAAAAGCCTGAAGGTAGAGCGGCAGAAGTAATTCCAGCGCGATTCCGTGAGCTGCGGCGGCGACGCCCACGGCGACGGGAAGTGCCAGGGATATGCCGCTGCGTGCCATGTCTGCGTCGAATTCGTCGAGACCCGGGCGCGGCCACGCAGCGCGCACCGTGTCCAAAAATGCCTGCCCTTGGTTCGCGTTTTCGTGCATGAGTTCCGCCGAGCCGCGGAGGCTGGAGGCCAACTCCGCCATGTCGCGCAATGCGGCACCATCGCCTTCCTTCGCGGCGCGCCAAACCGCCGCCATGATAATCGCGTCGGCGCGGCCCGCACCGTAATCGAGGATGCCTTCGATCCAACGCCGCAAGCTCTCGCGGTCGCCAACGACACCCGCTTCGTGGGCGAATTCGAGCCCGTGGGAATAACTAAACGCGCCGATGGGAAACGCCGGCGACAGCCAAGCGTGGAGGGTCAGGTGTTCGTCCGTCATCGTATTCGCCGAGGTCCCATGCTGGTGGCCAATCCATATGTGCCGAATAGAGGGCTAAATGTGCCAAATAGAGGGCGGGTTGGCCGAATCCTCGCCGATCTCCCGGCAAAACCCGCACCAAAAATTGCCGAATGAACGGCGAAGCGCCGCGGCGTCCCTCGCCATCCATCGAATCAACAACAGCCCGTCGAAGGCGGTCGCGGCGGCTGTAACCTCACCGTCACCGAGAATTTCGCGGGCCTGGCTGAGGTGGTCTGCCGCGTCCTTTGCCACATACACGCAGCTGGCCATAGCCCTCGCTTCGTCCAATGTGGCCGGGTGAGCCAGGGTTGCCGCAAGGTCGCCATCCATATGAAACGCGTCAGCCCAAACCAAGCGTCCGGCCACGCGGATCCGCCAATCGTCGTGAAACAAACCCCGCCCCAATTCCTCACCCATGGCCGTGCGACCGAACATGACGATTTCCCCGGCTAGCATGCGGGCGTCGGGCGCCAAATGATACTGGGACATCCGACGCAACCGGCATCCGTCGAACAGGATGGTGCCTTGGGGAAGCCAATAGAGCGCGGCATCCTCACCCACGTGAATATCGGTATCAACCCGAGTTTCGGCCCCCGCCGTGCGGTAGATTTTTTCCGCGGCCTGGGCGGTGAAAAGCATCTTTGCACCCTCTTCCAGCTTTACCGAAACCGCGTATTGGTCGCCCCCCACCATGCCCCCCGACACGTTGCCAAGCACCGCCGCGAAAGCGCTGCGCCGCGATGGGTGGGGAAAGAACAGCCGTAAAGGTTGCCGGTGAAAGAGATGCGAGAGCTTGGCCGTTTCACCTCCGCGCGCGTCTCCCGCCGTGACAACCAGTTCGGCCCGTCCGTTTACTCGCGTGGTTTGATTTCGGATTGGTGTGTGCAAAACGGTTCTCTTGGCGTGGATGGGGTTTGTCGTTCACCGCGCTGATTACAAATACAATGCTGATTCACCTTAGGAAACCTCCAACCCGTTGCGTTACTTGGCCGGGCGGCGGCAGTATGGATCCGATTTCGACCGGGGTCACGGCAGGATATGATGACCGCTAAGCGCCTAGGTTGGGTGGTTGCCGCCTCGCTTTTGCTGGCCGCTGAAGCGTCGGCCGCACATGCTGACTCCGCAGCCGCAGCGGAGACATTTGTTGCCGAGCCCTGCTGGTTCCGGGTCAGCCGGGCGCGAAACGCGGTGTGCGGCAAACTTACCGTGCCGGAACGGCGAATTCGCCCGACCGGGCGGCAGCTTCGCCTACCCGTCGTAATATTCAAACACGCGGAAACGGTCGCGGCACGCGAGCCGATCGTTTTTCTCACCGGCGGGCCAGGCCAGCCAAGCTACATTGCCGACCAGTCTCAAATCGACGGGTGGTGGGAGTGGATCAATTACCTGCCCCAGGGACACGACCTCATCGTCTTTGACCAGCGTGGCACCGGACGTGCGGAGCCGCGCCTGGATTGTCCCAAGCTCGCTGATCCGCGCATCTGGGCTGGAGCGGCGGAATCAATTGATGATGTCGGCACAACGCCCACAGCTCTGCAGGATGCAGCCGCCGCTTGCCGTGATCACCTTGTCGGTCAAGGCCATACCCTTTCGGCGTTCAATAGTTTTGAGAGTGCCGCCGACGTGGCCGCGCTCAAGCGTGCTTTGAATCTCCGCCACTGGAGCTTGTTCGGCGTATCCTATGGCACGCGGTTGGCGCTCACGGTTATGCGTTATTATCCCGAAGGCGTTCGTGCGGCCATTCTTGATTCGGTGTTTCCACCCGATGCGTTCGATGTGGTCTCGTTACCACAACAATTCGACCGCGCATTGACGCTTTTGTTCGACCAATGCCTGGCCCAGCCCCGTTGCGCCGAAGCCTACCCGGAAGTGGCGGGCCGGTTCAAAGCAGCACTTCGTCGCTTAGAATCAGACCCGGTCACGCTGAATACGAAAAAGACCGACCATTGGCCGGCGCTCTTTGTCCGTGTCGACAATACAATGTTTCTGGACTTGGTTTTCGCAGCCCTGCGCGACGCGGAACTTGTCGAAATCCTACCCGAATTAATCACCCAGACAGGTAACGGAGACTACGGTCCTTTGACGGATCTCACACAGGAAATTTACATGGATGAATCCTATTTGGATTTTGCCGACGGCATGTCCCTGTCGGTAACCTGTCACGACGAGTTTCCATTCGAGAATTCGGCAGCGATCAAAGCTGCCGCAGCTCGCTATCCGCTATTGGCCGGATGGCTAATGCAGCACTGGTCACTAACGCTCTGCCCGCTATGGCCGGCCGGGCGGGCGGCCCCAATCGAAAACACGCCTGTTACCAGCGATATCCCCACGTTATTGCTCACTGGCGCCTACGATCCTATTACGCCGCCCACCCTCGCGCATAGATCCGCGGAAGCCTTACCGTTTGCCCACGTCGTCACCTTTCCAGGAACTGGTCACGGCGTCTTCGATAGTCACCGTTGCGCAGAGGAGGTCGTTAAAGCCTTCCTTGAAAGTCCCCATCGCCGGCCGTCACCAGATTGCTTGTCTCGCCTGCGTCCACCGGATTTCGATGTGAACAGTCAACCGACGAAATGGCGACCACGCCACCGGCCACCGCCCCACTGGCGCTGACGACTTTCGATTCAGCGCAAGCGGCGTTCCGCGTTAAATTTGTACTTAGGCGGCGACCTTGATGGAAATGGCCTCGACAAACGTGCGGAGTTGATCGGAGGCCTCGGCACAGCAAAATCGGAGGCTCGTCATGCCCTTCCCGATATCCACCACCGCCGCTTAAAGCCATTCATCAACGCCGCCAAGCTTGACCTGAACGCTGGTACCAGCGGCACAATCAAGTTCTTCGCCAATGGCCACGCCACCGAGAGAGATATTGATCGCGCGGCAGAATTTTGGTCCCTTTTTGGAGTGAATCTCAGCCTGCACGTCTATCGTTTCGTCGCCTTCGAACGCATGGCGCGAATATTGCCGCCGATCGCCAGCTTGGGATTCACGGACAATCTTTTGCAGGCGTTCTTGGAATTCCTCCATTACCTGTGAAACGCGTGTTGCGGCGGCATGCACTTTCTCCGACATCTCACCTGCATGGGCCGTGTTTTCGACCGCTTCCATCACGTTTTCCGCGGCGCTCCTTATGCCATCCGCGGTGTGTTGAACGCTTCGGCTGATTTCCGAGGTGGACGCGCCTTGTTCCTCTACGGCCGCGGCAACATTTGACGATATCCCGTCGATCTCATTTATCGTGTTGCCAATCCCCTTGATGGCATTTACAGCATCGCCTGTTGCCTGCTGAATCGAGCCAATTTGCGCGGCGATGTCATCCGTCGCCTTGGCGGTCTGACTCGCCAGGTTCTTAACCTCCGAGGTAACTGCCCAGGTCTGATCC
>JAAXGF010000014.1 GCA_012267605.1 Alphaproteobacteria bacterium
TTGAGGCACCTGGGCAGTTACGACATTAGCTATATTTGTTCCACGTTTCAGGATTTCGCCAAAAAATATCTATAAGAAAAGCACCAATCTTGTCCGGGTTACCTTCGATTTTCCTCCATCCCGTGTGGGTGTTGCGATTCGTTAGACCAATGCATCTGCGCCACGACCAGCAACCGTGGCAAAATCGCTGATAAACACAAGATTACGGTGAGATATGTCGGAATATTTTACGGTTTTTTGGCCGCCAGAGTTCGTACGAGGCGAGTCTGTCTTATTTAACCTGTTGATAATAAAGATAAACTTACATTCGAATTCGCGTCGTGTAGCTCAATTACTCCTTTAGAAAGAGTCGGATTTGTTGACAAAATTCTCGTTCCACTCAGCAGACATTGGTTATCATATTGAAATATCGGCCAACTTTATTTTAGCATGGGAATTGCTTAGTGAAGTTTTAGTAGATTTGCTTGGTACGTCACAACGTTAGTTTGCTGAATATTAAGGGAGCACATAATGAAACCTATCCAATCACGACAAAAAAATTGTTGATGGCAACCACTGCGCTATCCATTGGATTGGTCGCCATGTCCCATCACGCCCACAGCGTTCCGGTGGCAAATCCGTTCGGCAACTTCGAGTTTACGGAACAACCGCAATTTTTTGACTCGGGATTTCCTATCGTGGGGTACCGGCTATTTAACAATAATGAACCGACAGGAAATCCAGACGTCGATGCGATGAATTCGGTCACAGCTTTTGCGGTCGAAGTTGGCCCAAGTTTTTTTGGTTTCGATGGGGACTTCCCGGGCTTCCCGCCTATTCCAGGCGGAGAAGACCTAGGGGCCCAGCCCAACGAGATCGACGTGTTTGGTTTCCCGGTTACAGCCACTGCCCGCCCCGGATGGAACACACCTGTACCTGATGGATTTGATTTTTTTGGAGGCAAGGACCTTTTTGGAGACGAGGTGATGATCGGCTTGCCGATCAACGACGAAATATGGAATGGCCCAACAACGGACCCAGGCGACGGGTTCCTAATTTCTACGAACCCAATTTTTGGAGATGGACTATTTACTGACCAGTTGGGCCTGTTCTCCGATCTCTTCACCAATCAGCCGCTCGTTGCTCTGTTTTTTGATACGTCACTAAACGTGATCAACGGCCCAGTCCAAGCCTTTGTTGATCACGCGGGACCAATTGGGCCGGGAGAGGATAGCGGCGATGACCAATTCGGTACTTTCGGGTTTTTCGCCGCATCCAATGTCGTCGTCGTTTGTAACAATCCGAATGAACCTCTATGCGGCCGTATTGAATCAACGATCGTACCCGAACCGGCGAGCGCTGCACTCTTAGGGGCAGGCCTTGCTGGCTTGGGTTGGATTCGACGGCGCCAACGAAAAAGGAAATGCTAGGTTTCGACGTCCACGTGAATTAAGCGGCAGAATGTTAGAGCAACCACTTTAGGGACTATCAAGCAGCGGCTCTTGGCTACGACCGGTGGTAGTTCTAAGGCACACCCAATTACGGCCGCCCTGCCTTCATGAGCCATCGAGGGCGCGGTTCAACAGCGCAGTCTAGGGCGGTGTCATACTGCCGGAACTTGTTGCGTTATACAGTGGATTCCGCCGCCTCCGGCCAGATAACGGCCTGTGATCGGAACAATCTCATGCTTCGGAAATGCCTCGCGAATAATGGCGAGCGGACCGTCGTCCTCCAAGTCCTTTCCGGCAACCGGCACTATGACGCCGCCATTGCAAATATAGAAGTTCATGTGCACCACATCCCAACTGGTCAACGGAATCTCGATGATTTCCAGCTTGCGACCCTTCGCATCTCGCACTTCCTCGAGTACCTTCCTGGCCTCGTAAGTGATCAATAAGTTGGGATCGTCCCTGTATTTGGTCATATGTAACAGCAAGACCCCTGGTGCCGCAAAGGCCGCCATGCCATCGATGTGACCATCAGTAATCGGATCAGGGGTCAGGCCTTTTGGTAACCATATGATCTTCTCGACGCCAAGCCAGCCTTTCAGAATTGTTTCGATTTCGGCCTTTGACTTTCCTGGATTTCGGTTCTTATTCAGCAGACATTCTTCCGTTGTGAGCAGCGTGCCCTCACCGTCGACGGCCACCGCTCCACCTTCCAAGACCATGTCAGCGGGATGAAGCGATATCCCCAGATGCTTCGCGAATCGCGCTTTCGCCAGAGCATCGTCATCAAAGGGTGGAAACTTCCCTCCCCAGCCGTTGAACTCGAACCCCGCGACACGCCGCTCTCCAGCGTCATTGGTCAAAATCATCGGTCCGCTGTCCCGGCTCCACGCGTCATTCATTTGAAACTCCACGAAATCAACGCTTGAGGACAATAGCTCCTTCGCAACCTTCTTATCCTTCGGCTGAACCGCCATCGTCACCGGTTCGAACTCCGCAACGGCGTTGGCGACTGCCGCCCAGTCCTTGCGCGCGCCGTTAAGCTGGCGGTCTTCCCAGTTTTGTGCCGGCGGGAATTGCATCAGCGTTCGTTCATGAGGAGTCCACTCGGCAGGAAATGAAAATCCGTCATTCGCAGGCGGATAGTTGATGATATCGACTCCAGTCGCTTCATAATTAATTCCCGACGCCCGTCCCACGCGCGGCCAGTTCATTGCCGCTAAAAGTCCGACGACGCCAGACCCCAATTTCAGAAAATTGCGTCGGTTCAACTTTGCCTCCAAGTGACTCGAGGTGTAGTAGTTCAAACCAAGAATTGCCGGATCGCTTCCTTCAATTCGCGAGTATCATAAATCGAGTATCGACGCATGGCGAACCGGTTCGGCCCTTCATGCCCAAACCAGCCGTGTCGGCGATCCCTACCCGTACAAGACGTCGGCGCGATCAACCCCTGCGATCACCTGGAGCCTTCGACACGGTGTTACGCGCGCGGGGGTGCGCGTTCTCGTAGACTCGTATGAGAGCTTCGCCGTCAACCTCGGCGTAACGCTGGGTCGTCGATAGACTGGCGTGGCCCAATAGCGCCTGAATAGTTCGCAGATCACCGCCCCGGTTCAATAGATGGGTGGCGAAGCTGTGACGCAAGGCGTGCGGCGTCGCCGTATCCGGCAGCCCCAAACGACCGCGCAATTGCTGCATGCGGCGTTGCACTTCCCGAGCGTTGAGGCGGCCGCCGCGGCGGCCCATGAATAGTGGGCCGTCTGCCCCAGGCGCGTGCGGACAGGCAGCGCGGTAATCAGCGATGGCCTCCCGTACCACCGGCAACAACGGCACGACCCTTTGCTTGCCGCCCTTGCCGGTGACGCGCAAGGACTCCACTTCGCCAACGACTTCTCCCCAGGCCAAACCCAGGGCTTCACCGACGCGCAATCCGGCGCCATAGAGCAGCAGCAGCACCGCAG
>JAAXGF010000388.1 GCA_012267605.1 Alphaproteobacteria bacterium
ACCCCCGAGTTGCGGAAGTCGGGGTAGCGACCCCGAACATGGAGCCGATGTCATTCCGCCCGTAGGGCACCGGCTCACATTATCGCCGGCCCCAATCCTTATATTATTGGGATGCCGCCTCTTTCGGCGACGAATCAGAAGACGGGCTGACAGCGGCCAACTCGTTGCGATCGATCATGCGGTTGACGTCGTCCTGGCTCAAGCCGCTCCCATCCAACTGAGGACCCTCAAGAAGGTGCGCGTCTGGTCGCTTGTCTAAAGGCTCAATATTGGAGGGTTCCTGCTCGTCGTCCTCGACATCCCAAATCTTCATCATCACCTCGATGCGCTGCTCGAGATATCGCATGACATTCACAACCTTATTCGTGCGCTGGCCAGTGATATCTTGGAACGAGCACGCCATGAAGACGTTGGTGGTTTGATTTTCAAGAGAATCGCAAATCGCTTCGTCGGCACCCGACTGCCGCATTTTGCCAACGGCTTCAAGCATGCTTTCAGCTGCCGCTAGAATGTCGTTCGTCGCCGTTTCGGTGGCCGTGACAATGGCGCCGAGCTCCTCGGTTGCGGCCACGATGCGGTTGTCGCCTTCGCCCTCGGGCTGTAGCGCGGCGATTTCGGCCCGTGCGCGCGCAATCGAGGAACTCATTTCCTGAAGCTCATGACGCAAGAACTTTATGTGGGTCGAGGGTTTCTTGCCGGTGACCGTAGCCTGCAAATCCTTAATCGCGACCATAACTTGGTCCGCATCGATCAGCCCGTGACGCTTGGCGTATTCGTCCAAGAACATCCGCCCGGTTTCGGTTTGAGAAATTTCTCGCTCCATTGCGTCGAAATTCTCGTCGGTCAAAGTCGCCATCTTGGTCATTTCTCGTTTACCTTGAGTGTTTCTCTTCGATAATTCGTGCCTTGCGGTAGCCACGTCGAACGGGGTTATGACCCTACGTACCCATAGGCGCGCGGCATCAAATCGCGTTGAGCAAAAACAAATTCCCAAATTTTCTCGACGCGTTTGGGAAGGAATCATGGAGATAACGTGTTTAGGATTCGTTACCAACGACGCTTCCGCGTTCGTTTCGACAAATTCGAGCACGAATTTCTCGATAGGTAGGCAACGATTCGGCGCACTCACGTTAAGGGGAGAAAACGATACGGTAGACCGTGTCGTCCGCACCACGCGGTTGGCCGCGCCCATCTTTATTGCTCGACAATACATATAGCGCGCCATCTGGACCCGCTACAGCGTCGCGCAAACGACCATAGCGACCGCCATGTTCGTTCTCGGAGAACCACCTCTCAATGCGTTTTGCCCGCCAAACGCCATCAGCACCGTCGAGACCGATGCGCAAAAGAGCTTCACTGCGCAAGGTCGCGACGTACAGATCGCCGCGAAAAAATGTCATCCCGCTCGGTGGCGTGGTCACTTCCTTCCAAACAATGATTGGGTCGGTGTACGGTGCCTTGCCGGGCGCGCCGACCGCACGCGGCCAACCGTAGTCATGACCCGGCTGGATGACATTAATTTCATCATGGGCGAAAAGCCCGTATTCGCTGGACGGTCCATGTTCGGAAACGAAGAGATCTCCGGTTTCGGGATGCCAAGCAAGACCTTGAGGATTTCGGTGACCAAACGAATAAATCGGAGACCCCGGAAAAGGGTTGTCTTCCGGCACGTCGCCTTCCGGTGTTAGTCGCAAGATCTTGCCGCCAAGAGACTCAAGATCTGGCGCGAATTCGGCATGAAAAGTTTCTCCGGCTGTGATGTAGAGCATGCCATCGGGACCAAAACCGATACGACCACCGTTGTGATTTAGGCCACCCGGAATATTGTCGAATATGACACGGTCGAATTCTCCGCGATTCCCTCGGTCTACAAACCGAACGACACGGTTGCGCGGCCCCTGTTCGCTTTCATATGTATGCATGGCATAAACGAACGGCGAATTCGGAAAGTCCGGGTGGAATGCCAAGCCCATCAATCCTCCCTCACCGCCAACGACGACCCTAACGATAATATCGAATACGCCCGCCAATCCTTCGCTTATCGTTACTTTGGCATACGGTTCGGATTCCAGTCGACCGTCGCGGATCAAACGAATTCGGCCAGGTCGTTCGCTAACGAGTGCACGCCCGTCCGGCAAGAAGACCAGAGACCACGGAGCCTCGAGACCTTGTACCCAAGGATCAACGCGTACACCAGGCGGATCGGCTAAATATTCATCGCCCACTGATTGCGGTGCCGGACCTACCTTGGGCTGCGCCAAGGCACTGCTCCAAGTGATAATGGCGATGATCAAAACTAGTCCGTGGATGACCATTCGCATAGGTTCGACGGACTGCAGGGGATTGCCTTCGAAGCGTTATTTACGCACTTCGGCCTTGATCTCATCAAGAACCATCAACGCCTTACCCATCATGACGCCATTCCCGATCTCATGTCCTCGTGCGTGAAGCGCTTCGGCATCCGATAATCTTTCTTGAAGATCCTTCTTCGTTTCAGCCGACATATCCGCCGCGGCGAGGACCGCCGCCGCCTCGGGAAACTGCGATGTGCCACGGCAAGCGAGGGCCGGCATGCTGATAGCAAGGCAAACAGTGGCGAGTACCAACATCTTGATCATTTTCATACGCTCCTACGCGGATGTTCGCTGACAATGCTCCTAGATATGCGATGATATCAGATTTGCAGTTGTCGTCCGCGCAAACTTTCAGGTGATTTGCTGGGTCGAAGGCAACTCGACGATAGTCTTGGGGAACCGACAAGCGAAGCACTCAAAATTGCCGATACGACCACATCGACCCGCACTTCGCGCTAGCCCCCAAGAAGCTCACATGGAATCAAAATTGACAACGCGCACCCAAATTTCTATTCCGCCACGATTTCCTCGGAATTCCCGTCCGGATCTTCAGCCAAAACTTCCTCCGTCAATTCGACCGATTCCTCCACCTCCCAACACAACCTTACGGTAAGCGGCTCTGGCACTCTTGTTCGCTCGTCCCCGCACGCCAATTCAAGCTGGTTTTGGGTCAAGCCCTCCGAGTTCCGAAAGTCAGCGCCAGTCAAATCTGCATCCTGCAAATTGGCATTTGCGAACTTGCCCTTCGACAAATCGCTCTCCGAAAGGTTCGCAGCACCCAAATCGGCACCTCGAAAATCAGACCGACTCAAATTCGCGCCACTGAGCAAGGCGCTTCGTAGGATCATTCCATGGAGGTTCGAATTGTTCAGCTCCAGTTGTCCGAGGTCTTCCTCGTGGGGATTCCGGCGCCCAATAACGGTTAAAGCGGCCTGAACTAAGTTGCGTGACAATTCTGGAAGTTCATTCTTTCCTTGGGGAGCCACCTCACGTACATATGCGGCAAGGATATCCACAACCCTCCACTGGTAACTGGAATCTCGTCTGGTTACTCGTTCAAGGGTGTATATGCTGCGCCATACGGTGCCTGGATCACTCTGGCGCAATCCAGCCCTGGCAGCCTGGAATTGCTCATGGATATCCTCGAAAAAGTCGTCCGCGGGCGTTTCTAAATTTGATGGTGCACCATCGCCAAAAACCTCGTCGAGCAGCTCTGCGTCGCCGGCTGCGTCTAGTTGAACGGGGGGCGGTTCGCGAAATTCCAAATTCGTTACGGTAACCACGCACATCGCGCCAACCAGCCCCGTGGCTACAATCATCCACGGAACTGTTCTAATATAATTGTCTTGGGCACTGTGTTGTTCTTCAATATTTTGAATATCGGAATAAATATAACTGGACCTCCACCGGCGAATTTTCCATGCTAGCCAAATCATAGATAATCCAAGTGTAATAAAAAGTATTAGTACGCCGAAAGATAATATTAATGTATCGAACATTTGATTCACGTCCATCTTTGCTTGTGCAAGGCGGCATCAACCGTTCCGAGATTGAACCACGAAATATACATGATAAATTAGTTTTTATCCTCAAAATGCCAGCTGCGGAACGAGAATCCAGGACAATTTATGGACCATTGGACCGTGCCGGCAGCGCGGGGCGTGATTGGAGGGGTGCGTCACGCACGTCACGTCGCCGCTTTTTCAGTAGCGCCGACACCGAGAAAGGAATAGAAAATGGCGACGGGTGCTCAAATCTGGGGACTCGAGACAGTCACACCTGCACGGCTGGAATCTTATTGGGTCAGTTCGCCTTTGCCACTCGAAAATGGTCCTGAAGGGGAAAGTATTTTCTCCGAGTTTCACATTGCTGGTCTTCCTTCCGTTGGCCATCGGACTGGGCTTTGTACGTTAGCCGTACCCGCCGGGCTTTTTGTATTTGGCTGTGATACTCGCACCAGCAACCAGCCCGTCGTGGAATCGGAAGCAATTGGTTCGTTTTTGCGCAACGCGGCGGATATTTCGAAAGAGTCTTATAATTATTCGGCGGCGGCGGCGTATTACCAGAGCCTATACGACCGCGACCCTGACGACATTACAGTTGTTTTGGGGCTAGCACGCAATCTCCGCTACACCGGAAAAACGGATCAGGCAATTAAGATCATCGAACTTATAGAGCGACAATCTGGGTGAGAGCCGCGCGTCAATCAGGATGAGATTCCCGGCGGCAGCGGCGAGGGAAATGATTCCCCTATGCGTTGGCGATTTCAAGCTGTTTTTGGTTTTGATTGTCGCGGCGTGC
>JAAXGF010000286.1 GCA_012267605.1 Alphaproteobacteria bacterium
TCAGACCTGGGCAGTTACAAAAAATTAATCATTATCGTGGGATGTCAAAGAAGTGGTACGACGCTACTGGGTCAAATCCTTGGCGCCCCGTCAAACGCTGTCACAATCGACGAAAACGAAGGTCTCTATGATTGGTTCGAGAAATTTGCGTCTAACCATTCCCTGGCCGAGGGATTGTTTGCCGAGGTCCTTGGTCGAGCAAGGAAAAAATACCTGGACAGCGAAAAGCGAATTAGCATTGACGGAAACGGCTCCCACAGACTTACAGCAGAAATTCATTACCTGGTACTGAAGGCACCTAACCTAACGTATTCATTCAGAGAAGTTGCCGCCCTGGAAATCCCTGCGACCGTTGTGTACATGGTGCGCGATCCAAGAGCTGTCGTGGCGTCCATGGCGAAATTTCAGCACATTCCCATGGTGGAGAATCAGCTGAGGTTTCTTGCAAAATACCCTGATCTTCAAAACGAATTTGCGGCGGAAATCGCTAGGATGGCCGATCAAACGGAACTACCTCATGTGCGAAGAGCACTCATGTGGCAGATTAAATCTAGCCTCCATGATCGATTTGCCGCCCAAGGAATCCCAACGCTCGTTCTCAAATACGAGGATTTGATCGCGAACACAGAGGAAGTGTGTAAAAAGGTTGCCGCCCACGCGCAAATACCCTTTGACGCGAAAATGCTTTCGCACGGCGACGTCTTTCGGGGTCTCGGCCCTGGGTCGACCAAACGGAATCGACCGATTGAATCAAGCTCGATGAGCACTTGGTCCAAGAATCTTAAAGCGGAGGCCGAAAAGCAAGTCAACGAGGAAGTTAGAGAAACTATGAGTGCGCTTGGTTATAATATGGGTGATCCAGTTTCGGCGTAACGCCCTGAATCTGCGGAATAATCCGCTAGCGGTGAGTTCTACTTTGGAAATCTGAGAAAAGTATCTGTTGCGGCACCAATACGCTCGATAATCCCGGTCGCGAAACGATACGTCAGCGCCATAGGAATGGGGTAGGGGATGCTAGATGGGAAATCTATAGCGAAGTGCGAATTTTCGGACGAAGTCACGACGCTGGGTTCGGAAAGCTTTGAAGAACGAGAGCTTGGCAAAGCGGGTATCCAACCACCCCCTTCAACCCACTGATTTAACACGAATCAATCCCGGGGGTGACAATACCTTAAAATCCAGCGCGTCACGTGGTAGGCTCCAAACGGTAATAGGGAGATCATTAGGGGAGATCTCGGCTACAAATCTAATAATTGGCGCGAGAAGGATAACCATGGATAGGATGAAGGCCGAAAAACAGGACTCCGGAAATGGCGAAAATCAGATAGAAGGGACCAGTGGCGTCGGGCGCACGCCGATTGCGAATGGCGCCGAATACATAGAAAGCCTACGTAACCGCGACCTCAAGGTTTATTTATTCGGGGAACGGGTGGACGAACCTGTCGATCACCCGATGATTCGGCCATCCATCAACGCGGTGGCCAGAACTTACGATCTCGCGGTCGAGAATCCGGATCTCGCCACCGCTCACTCGTCGATCAGCGGCAAGCGGGTAAATCGATTTTTGCACATTACTGAGAGTGTTGACGATGTGGTTATGCAAAACCGCATGCAACGAAAACTCGGTCAGCTTACAGGCACCTGTTTTCAGCGGTGTGTCGGTATGGATGCGTTGAACGCCTTGTATTCCATTACCTACGATATGGATCAAAAGCATGACACGCCCTACCATCAGCGCTTCAAGGCATTTGTCACAGAAATGCAGGAGCAAAACCTGATCATCGGTGGCGCCATGACCGATCCAAAGGGCGACCGTAGTAAGGGGCCAACGGAACAGGAGGATCCGGACCTGTACCTACGCGTGGTCGAGCGACGAGAGGATGGCATTGTCATTCGCGGCGCCAAGGCGCATCAGACAGGCTGCCTTAATGCCCATTGGATCATCATCATGCCGACTATTCGCATGGGTCCGGAGGACCGGGACTACGCGGTGGTGTGCGCCGTTCCGGTGGAGGATCCGGGTTTGACCTATATTTACGGGCGCCAGTCCTGCGATACGCGAAGCATGGAGGGAAGCGAAATCGATCAAGGCAATGCCCGGTTCAGCGGGCAGGAAGCGATGATTATTGTTGACGACGTTTTTGTCCCCTGGGAACGGGTTTACATGGATGGCGAAACCGAATTCGCGATTCCTCTAATCGAACGTTTCACCGCCTACCACCGGCGGAGTTATGTATGCAAGACTGGGCTTGGAGACGTGATTATCGGCGCCGCGGCGGCGATTGCTGATTACAACGGCGTGCCAAAGGCGTCCCACATCCGTGAGAAACTGGTTGAGATGACGCACCTCAACGAAACAATTTACGGCGCGGGAATAGCCTCCTCCCATGAATCGTTCCGCAACGAGGCGGGCAACTATCAGAATAACGATATGTTGGCCAACGTCTGTAAACACAACGTAACCAGGTTCCCTTACCAGCTCGCGCGTATGGCGCAGGATCTCGCGGGCGGATTAGTCGGCACGTGCCCATCGGAAAAAGAGCTTGATTCCCCGGAGACCGGTCCGATTCTCAGGAAATTTCTCAAGGGACGGTCTGGTGTGACGCCGGAAAACCGCATCCGAATTCTGAGGCTGATCGAAAATATGACCATGGGGCGAAACGCCGTGGGATATTTGACTGAATCAATCCACGGTGGGGGGTCTCCACAGGCTCAACGAGTGCAGATCGCTCGTCAAATGGATCTTGAGTTCAAGAAGAAGCTGGCCAAAGATTTGGCCGGCGTGAACGAGGAAACCGAAACGGAGCCCAAGCTCTCGCCCCATTTTGAGCGAATGTTTTCGCCCCCGCCAAATAAGGACGAAGCCGACTCACCATAACGGTTTCTGGCAAGCGGATTGCCGAATCTGCGTCTCGCGGAGTATGCGTTAGACCGAAGCCCGGGCAGGTGACTGTGTGGGCAACGGAGATGATTTCATCGGCCATGTTAGTACGCTTGGTGCTGCTACGGCGCGTTTGATCCCCGATATTGCTGGCAATAGATGTTCACGGTGGGCGATAATCGGAAGTTATCGATTGACCGAAGTTATTGCACTGATTATCGTAAGTAATCGCGTAGCATACTTCCCGAGGGCCATAACATAAAATGAAAAATCTCGCCAAACGTATTTTGCAAAAAGAAAATTTGACGGGCGTTTTTATATTATTAGTGACTATCGTATCCGTGGGGAACTTATTTGCCTATTTATCTATTTATGTTTTAACTGGCGTTAACGCGTTTAGTAGTGACGAGATTACCGCTTATAAATACGATAAGTTGCCCGAGACTTTTAGAGAAACCGCTACTAACCTAGATACCATAAGACCGTGCGAGTTTCCTCACCCTTATTTTGGAACTGGAGACCTCTAAATACTCTG
>JAAXGF010000340.1:0-2818 GCA_012267605.1 Alphaproteobacteria bacterium
CACGTGTTTGACGATGGCGAGGCCAAGTCCGGTCCCGCCCATTTTGCGAGAACGCCCCTTGTCCACCCGATAAAACCTCTCCGTTAATCGCGGAATGTGCCGGGCCGGTATGCCATCGCTTTGATCGGCGATTGTGACGACACCACCCCCCTTCGGCCAACCCAGTCGCCGGGATTCCACGTCGGTTAGCGCGCGAATACGGACACGTATGGCCGTTTCCGCGTGGCCGTAGTTGATACTGTTGGACAGCAGGTTGCGCAGCATGAGAGTCAATTCATCCCGATCTCCGACGACTGTCAGCGACCCATCTTGGACATCGATATGCATGTTCTTCTCTGCCGCCCGCGATTTTAGGTCCGATGCGACTTCGTGGACGATCTTGAAAATATCCACGGCTTGATCCGGCATGGCATGCGCACGCATCTCGATCTTGGACAGGGACAACAAGTCGTCGACAAGACGCGCCATACGGTCTGCCTCACCGGCCATGACACCGAGAAATTTTTCGGGCGCCTCAGCGTCTTCCCTTGCCGGCCCACGCAGGGTTTCCAAGATTCCAATGATCGCAGCCAGGGGAGATCGAATTTCGTGACTCGCATTGGCCACAAAATCGGTGCGGAGTCTCTTGGTTTGGCGAATCTCCGTCAAATCGGTCAACGCTAATACAGCGTGTTTGGCGTCCTTGCCGAGCGGCGCGATATCGGCGGC
This sequence comes from Alphaproteobacteria bacterium, assembly GCA_012267605.1. GTDB lineage: Bacteria > Pseudomonadota > Alphaproteobacteria > JAAXGF01 > JAAXGF01 > JAAXGF01. Next base: position 709 of record JAAXGF010000340.1, read on the forward strand.
GATTTCGCGAGTAACGGTGCCCGGCACGACCGTTTCCGTATGGGCGGGCGAGCCATTGGCGAATACCCGTGACAAGGCCGAGGGAATTTCGGGAGCGCGGATCACCTCGATCAAATCGCGACCTGTGACATCATCGGTGAAAAGGCCACGTGCGGCTTGATTGGCGGTGGTAACGATGCGCGCCGCATCAACAATTACAATGGCCACCGGAACCGTATCGATGATTTCTTGAAAGTGCCCGGCTTGGGCGGAATTTTGCGATTCCCAAGCAGCCTGCAGTCGCGCGATGGCACGGGCAAGGGGCGCAAAATCGTTGCTCTTGAGTTTATCAAAGAGCGGAGCTTCTTCCGTGGACGACGCGCTATCCGCCGTCGGCGTCACGGCGCCCGAGGACACGGCCCAGTCGTCGATTGCACGCGCCGCGGAAGCTATCCGTTGCCGCGTCCTCAGCCGAAGACCAATCATGATTGCGAAAGCTGCAAGCGCCGCGGACAACGCCGCAGCCACGCCCCCGAAATAAAATGCAGCCAAACCTGCACCCAGCGCGGGGGCGAGTAATTCGATCAGCATTAGGGCGCGACGGCGAAAATTCGACGCGCCCAACGAGATCTGCCAGCCGGTTTTCTGTCGGCGCTTGGCCATCGGGTCCAATCTCTCAACGCGCAACGGGTGGGGGCGCGTAATTGAAACGCCTTCCTCGGCCGGCAGTCTAACCAATCGATGCCCTAAGACCATAGCGCCACGGCAGTCGCGGTGATTAGTAAGAGAAGGTGAAGGCGCCGTCCTCGCCGCTGAACAATCTGGGGCCCGACTGGATTTCGTCCGGCTGATCGATGTTGTCGGTGTCGATCGGCATGTGGCCCTTCACACAGCCGGCGAGGAACAGGACGCAGAGGATGCAGAGTAGGCGTAATGATGTCATATCGACCTACTCCCCACCCTAGAACTTGATGCGGGCGCCGGTGAGCTCGGTGAACACATCGTCCACGTCAACCCCAGGCGCATCGTACTCGTGGTTCCTGAGACCAAGGTATATTCCATGGCGACCGGATCGATCTTTTGCACGAACTGGAACCCATAGGCATCGCTGTCGTCGTCGTTCACGTCAATGTTATCGCCATCATAGTAGTCGATGGAAAACGCGCTCTTGCCGATGGTGAAGAAGTTCGCCTGATAGCCGAGCTTGCCGTAGATATAGTGCTCGTCGTCCCGATCACTATCGCTCGAATTGGTGTCTTCCTGAACGCCGCCAGAGACGGAAACGCTAAGCCCGGTCGGTTTGTGAAGCACCGAGGCCGAGCCAAGAAACTTCTCGATCTTCGAATCGGTGTTCTCCCAGGCGTAACCGATACCAGCTTTGACCTTCAGGTCACCGAAGGAATTGTTGAAGGTGCCGGCGACGTCGTACTCGCTGTCGGCAATCGCCGCCGCTGACACTTTGATCCCGGCGAAGGTCGGCGTGTCGTAGCGGATGCGGTCGTCGCGACCACCATCCAGGTTGGTGAACACGTCGGGAATGCGAATGCCGGACAAATCGTTGGTGCCATCATTGACGAAATTGAGACCGCCGGCGTTATCATCGATGTCCGAATGCCCCGCCAGGCCGGTGCCGGAAAGGTCACTTTCCGCGATTCCGTCGACCGCCTCAGAGCCCTGGCCAAGCCAAAGACGGCCAAGTTTCTTGTGATCCACCCAGAATTCCAACTTGCGTTGGCGGAAATTGTCCGCCGACCGACCTTGCTCCTGCTCTTGGTTGACGTCCTGGGTCGAGTTGGATTCGAATTGGACCGTGAAATTGGCCCCCGCGCTCCACATGTCGTCGATCTTGCCCTTGCCTTGGAACTTCAGGCGGGTGGAGGAATTGTCGTTGTCGACGAACAGCACGTCGCCCCGATCGCCGTCATCGTAGATCAACGCCGCCCGGTTGACCTGGCCGGAAATCTTCAATTCAATTTCCTTCTTGCCCGAACGCGCCACCTTTGGCGGTAGCTCCATCGTCCCTTCCGCCGCCTCCTTGGCCGCTTCCTCGTTCTTGCGCACCTTCTCTTTCAGCTCCAAAATTTGACTCTGAAGCAACTCAATCATGTGCATCATCCCTGCATTCGTCTGC
>JAAXGF010000340.1:2838-3324 GCA_012267605.1 Alphaproteobacteria bacterium
CAAACGCGGGGAACGAATTCGGGACGACAATTGCACTCGTTACCACGGTGGCGAGCGCAACCTTCCTCGCTCTAATAATAGACTGCCGGCTCATGGTCTTCCTCCAGTAAACGTAAAATGAAAAACAAATAATAAAAAAATAATTTTTTGTATTATTCAATGAGATTAAGACACAGGCATACATATGTTCTCATTACATATTGTGAACATCCGGGGTGGGTGGTTTATGTTTCGGAGGACAAGATATATCGTGCGCACAACCGATTTGTGACTTGTCGATTACCGTATTGTGACAAGGGGCCGGTGCATCGGCCTTATTTGAAATAGTCGATACCGGCCGGTGGCGAACTGCACTACAACGATCTTACGGCTTGCCGTAGCTCAAAATTTTTGTTGTGTGGAATTGTCTCACCGCCAGGGGGGCGTATATAAATTTCGAAACGCATTGCACCCAAGGCAGGTAAAATTTAGGGAATTATATAGTTG
>JAAXGF010000172.1 GCA_012267605.1 Alphaproteobacteria bacterium
GCCTGCGTCCTCGCCGACCATCTGCTGCGCCACAAGGCTCAATGCGGGGAAACCTTCACACCTGGAGTTTAGCGACGGGAATCGTAACGAGGCCCCCTTCGAATCGAGAATCTATTCAAGGAACAATCCAGCCAAGATTCCGGCGAAAGCGGTGGCCGCCCCCATACCGGCCAGGAGCCACCCGATCAGCGTCGGGCTCACGGTTCTCTGAGAGCCGTATGCCGCCGCCTTGGGTTTCGTGCCGCGGCCAACGACAAACACAACAATCAGCCCGGCGATGAATTCGAGCGAACCGAAACCGATGAGATAAGTCGATGCGGCCGTCCAATCCATGTCATGGAACCCACGAAAATGTTTGCTGATAATTGCCGCGTATGATGCCGGGTTTTACGCTGGCCGGGTTAGGTCTTCTCTAATGGATTCAAGGCGGGTGGCAACTGGTCCGACGGCTCGACTGTCAGGATGGTACCCTCAACCCCGGTTACCCGGACCTTCGCGCCGGCGGGCTGATCGGCACCATGAACCGCCCAAGTTGTGTCGTCCACGCGTATGGTGCCGCGACCATCGGCAAGCGGCTCACTGAGTGTAAAGGTGCGTCCGACGTACTGTTCCCCCCGACGGTTAAGCGCCGGCTGATCCGTGTCGGTGGGACGGCGCCGAAAATACATGCGCCAGCAAACCACGCTGACCAACGACAGTACGGCGAACAAGATAAACTGGAATTCCCACGGCGTGGTCGGAACAAGCAACACAACTAGTCCGACAACGCCGGCAGCAATGGCAAGCCAAAGGAACGAAGCGCCAGGGGCCAAAATTTCGACGGCGAGCAAGCACACGCCCAAGATCCACCAGTGCCAAAAGGCGAGATCCTCAAGAATCGTCATGATTGGCCTGCCGATTTACCAAATGATTGCCGCGCAATTTCACCGATCCCACCAATAGCGCCGATCACGCTGGCAGCCTCCACAGGCAGGAAGAAAACCTTTTCGTTCGGCGAATTGGCAAACTGGCCAAGCGCATCGACATACTTCTGGGCGACGAAATAATTGATCGCCTGGACGTTACCTCGAGAAATCGCATCCGAGACCATTAGCGTCGCCTTACCCTCTGCCTCGGCCTCGCGTTCGCGTGCCTCGGCGTCTCGAAAGGCGGCTTCCTTGCGGCCCTCAGCGGCGAGAACGGCGGCACGCTTTTCGCCCTCGGCACGGAGAATTTCCGCTTGCCGTTCGCCTTCGGCCTCAAGGATCACGGCCCGTTTTTCGCGCTCCGCCTTCATTTGTCGAGCCATGGCTTCGACTAAATCCTTGGGCGGCGCGATATCCTTGATCTCGATACGCGTAACCTTGACCCCCCAGGGGGCGGTGGCGTCGTCCACCACATTCAGCAAACGCGCATTGATTTCATCACGCTTGGACAATAGCTCGTCCAAGTCCAAGGAGCCCATCACTGTTCGGATATTCGTCATCGTCAGATTTAAAGCGGCGAGCTCCAGATTACGTACCTCGTAAGCGGCCTTGGCGGCATCCAATACCTGATAAAACACCACACCGTTGACCTCGACTACCGCGTTATCTTTGGTAATGACCTCCTGGGAAGGCACGTCGAGTACCGATTCCATCATGTTGATCTTGTGACCAATGGTATGGATCAGAGGAACTATCAAATTAAGCCCTGGCCGAAGCGTGTGGGTATACCGCCCGAATCGCTCAACCGTGTACTCCATGCCCTGGGGACAGGCTTGACGGTAAAGAAAACCAGTAAGACGCCGAACACGACGACGACGAAGACGAATATCGAGGCTTCCATGGCCCAACTCCCGAGATGACGAATTGCCGAGCCAGCTTAGCCGAAAATGGTTAACAGGCGATAGATCGCCCTAAACGAATTTCCTGACGCGAAGCATTTCGCGCCCCGCGAGAACCAACTCGGCATCCGCAAAGTAAATCCCGTCAGGTACGCCACGTATCGGTCAACGCTTGCCGGCAGCGTTCCTGATCTGACCGAGGAAATCCTTGTCGTAATACTTGAGTGCTTGATTGCGTAATTTCTCGTAGTGTTTTTTCGCCACCTCGGTGCCGTTGGCCAAGAGCATGATCTCAGGCGCGCCGGTCGATTGCTCGCATCCCTCACCACCTTTGCCGCGGCGGAATTGATAGACCGAATTGGCCTTGGGGCTGATTGTCAAGGTGTAGGCCACGCACGGGAAATCGTCGTTTTCCGCCACGACTTCCTCGTCCGACCATTTGGTAATTTTCCAGTATCGCCAGCTGAGATCGAGATCGGCCGCCGTCTCTGCGCGACCGTCGAGGAGACTGGCGGTCACGCCGACGCACTCCTCCGGGCGCCGGGTACAACGTATCTCTGTCGTCTGAATTGGAAATCGCATTGCGCCGTTTTGAAAGGTCCAGGTGCCCTCAGCAATCAAGAAATCGCCCGACTTGACAATTCTCAATTCATTTTCGGGGACAATCCGGCGTTGGTCGAGGGTTTCCTTGCGCCGATCGAGTTCGATAAACTCGCCCATCAGCAAGTCCCCGGTCGGCTCCGCTCCCATCGACTTTTGAAATCGCTTGATGGCGGCGCGCAAGGATGCATTCTCCTCGCCGGTGATCGTTTGGCGATAGAATCCCAGTCGATACAAGGCGTATTCGACGACACCCACCGTTGCCTTCATGGCGTCATCGGTATCATCTCCATCTTTTTTCGCCTGTTCAACCGCGTGGCGCCCCATCAATTCGAAATAGGGCTTATCGGCATTCTCGTCCGCCATGGTCGCGGTCGACGAAGGTTCTGGCAATTCCGACGGCAAATCCTGGGCAAGGGCCAAACCGGACCAGCTCGCGAAAATTCCCGCGACCAATGCACATGCCGGGTTATCCAAGATTTTCATGTCAGGATCATTTAAATCTTCCCATCGACGGGGAGTTTTGGTGCCCTACGCCCCTAGGGGGATCCAGGCTAGCGACCACGGTTTGGCATGTCGATGGCATTGTTCCCTCAAGCGACGGTCAAGGCCGGCCGGGCCGCATCCCGGCAATGGTTGGCGGCGTTCGGGTTCTCAGGACATCAGCAGCCAAGGCGAGGTCCGAGGGTTTGTCGACATCGAGGGCGGCCGCCGGATATGGCAGTACGACAGCATGTGCGGTGACATCCAATCGTTTCGAAGCACGGAGCATCGCATCTTTTAGGGTGAGTTGGCGAAGAAAAAAGAGCAAAAGCGAACCGATGCCGAACGCCGCCGCAAGACGCCAAGGCCTCTTACGATTCGCCTCAACGCCACACCAGAATTCAGCGGCCCGGACGGCCGTTGGGCGAACCAGGGCAAATAGATTGCACCCGGAATAGCGCGCTTCCCGAAAGCGCAAATAAGTCCGATGCGAATTGGGGAACTCACGGCGAATCGTGCTTTCGGTGGCGACAGCGACGACGATGTCGGCATTGGACTGGCGGGCGGACCGGCAGAATTCGCCAACCATCTCCGGCGTCAGCAACGGGCTGTCGGCCGTCGTCACGAGCAGGGGAAAGTCATCGTCTAGTTGTGCCGCCGCCATCACGCTACGCGCCGGGCTCGCGGCGCTGGCGATGATCGAGAGCGTACCGTCCTCGAGCAAGGGTGAAATGATCGTGTCGTTGCGCAGCACTTCCGGATCATCGAAAGAGACAAGCAGCCGACCTACCTCGGGGCATTTTCGTAATGCGTCGATAACCCACGCCAGCATCGATACGCCGTGCAACGGAACCAAGCATTTGTGGCCTCCTCCGTGGCTGGGAGATATCTCATTTTCCTGCCCCCGAGCGGCAGCAAGGATCAGGGCGGTGAAACAACCACCGGTCTGCCGGCCATCTGTCACGCCAGCTTCTTCTCGTAAATTCGATAGGTTTTGTAAGGGATACCGCCGCATGCCTTGACAACCCGATTCATCGATACATTATCCGCCAGGATCCAGGACAATTCGCCTGAGGTGAAACCACGTCGGACGCTCGCCTGAAAAATTCGATCGATGATCGCGAAGACCAGCGCAGCGCCTAGAGCCTGCCCCTGAAATTCCTTTCGCAAACCCAATAGTGGCAGTCGCGCGGTGCGAATTTTTTTTGCCTTCAGCCGGTAAATCAGTTTTGCCCAACCGAACGGAAATAGCGCGCCATTTAGGTCTGTGATGGCCTCATTGATGTTGGTGATACAGACCCCAAATGCCACTGGATCGCCGCTCACTTCAGCAATGCAAACGAGGTTCTCTTCGATCAGGGGCTTCAGGTCGTTGGCGACCTTTTCCGCCTCAGCCGCGACGAACGGTACGAAGCCCCAGTTGTCCGACCAGGCATCGTTGAAGATATCGAGGATGATGCCGAGATCATGACGATATCGAGATTTATTCAAGGGGCGCAGACAAATGTTGGGCTCGTCGGAGAGCCGCCCAACCAGCGCACGCGCCGACCAGGGCAAGGGGTCGTTCCCGACAGGAAAATAATAGGCAATCAAATCCTTGGCCGCTGTATATTCCTGGTCGACGATACGATCAGCGTAGTAAGGGCGTGCGTGCCCCATCAGAATCATTGGCGGCTTGTCGAAGCCATCAACGAGCAGCCCCGACTCGTCGTTGATGGAGAAGCTGAAGGGGCCTCGCACCTGCGTCATGCCCTCGGACCGGAGCCACGCTTCCGCTTCGGAAAACAAAGAGGCAAAGGTTTCGGCGTCGTCCTCGGCCTCAAGAAACCCAAATTGTCCAATCGAGTCTCGACCGCAATCGGGCGATGCCCGGTCGATCTGGGCAGTGATGCGCCCCACGGGTTGCTCCGCCCTCAGGGCCAACCACATGCGGACGTCGGAATGATTGAAATAGGGGTTGGATTTTGGGCTAAGATGACTCCGGCGTTCCAAAATTAATGGTGGGACCCAGTTGGGATCGTCAGCATATATCGCCCACGGAACACGTATAAATTGATTCAGCATGGCTCGTCCCTCGACGGGAACGATGCGTAACGGGGCGCTGGCGTTCAATGAGCAGTCAAGCCACCGTCAATTCCTGATCACACCGAAACCCGTCAAGGTCTGAGCGGCGACCGCGAATAAAACGTGGCGTGAATTAAGAACCGGCATGTTCCGTCTTTGCCGCTATCGGGGCCCCGTCGCCCGTCAACGCCGCCACCCAGGGATAGCGGTCGCATTCTTCACCAGTATACCCCAGATTTCGCACCGTCGCGCTACGCGGAACCGACCCAGTCTCGGCGTAATACGTCGACATTATCCGATCGCAAATGAAGTTCGTAATGCCGAAATTTCCCTGCTCGTTGTAATAGTGATGTGCGAGGTGCAGCCGTTTGATTTCGCGCAGAAAACGTAACCGCGACCGGTAGGACAAATGTTGTATGCAATGGCAGTATTCATAGAAACACGTGGTGGCTAAACCGGTCGCAAACGCGGCACACGCACCAGCTAGACCGCTGATCAACCATCCCAAGGAAAAGGTGACAATAAATATTGTTGGCAAAGTGGTATGCAAACCACCAAACAAAACAGCCAGGTCCTGGGGATTTTGATGATGATCGTAATGGACGCGCTTCCACAACGCGGCAGTGTGCCGAGACCGGTACAGCCAACGGCCATGCAAAACGAAGCGATGCAATAAATACCAAACAATAGGATAAACAACCACGCCACACGTGACCGATATAATCACAGGAGTGACCGGCCCCATAAAATAAAAAGCAGATATAACACTAACAACAAGAAATAGTATATAAGTTTGTATTGCTGGATATGTAAAGTAAGCGGTGTTCAAGTCACGCAAACTCATTCTATCCAAAATATACTTTTGCCGACACCAGCGTGAATATCCGGGGAATATCCGTTTCATGTCATTGCCCATTAGTGGCTGCAGACAATGCGCCTTCGCGCAAGTTCCTCGGCTTTCGCGGCGCGATTTCCCCGAACGTAATGGGGCCAAGTTAGATTAGGACAAATGCCTCGAACGCGCCACCACCCGAAATCTAGTGCCGTAAATCAATTTCGATCACGGCGCCATCGGGACCGACCTCGAATGACGCTTCCTCATGAGTTGGCGCTGCAAATAGAACCTCGGGATTGTTCGAAATACCGTACGGTTCCTCTGGAATTCCAACCCAGTCGCGATCAAATCGCTTATTGCTGTTTCGATCGTGATAGGCCACCACCGCGAAAACGCCCGGCTCGCGAACCGGCAGGCAAACTTCGACCTGGCCGACCCGGGCAGGCTCGCGGACGCGCATGAGCTTCGCGCCCTTTTTCAAAAACGAGTCCGGGTTGTCGCCATGAACGTCCACTGTAATGTCACCGTCGCTGCTACGCACATCGCGGACGACAAGGCGAATTCCGTTCGGCTGTCCAATACAGGGATCTCGAGTCAATTGATCGCGTGTCAATCCCGCTTGAGCAACTGTGATTAACGAAAAAACTAAAAATGCCGGCGGACTAACCGCCAAGAGCAATTTCAATATCTTCATTTGTTCCCCATTCTCTAAGACATCTGCTCAGGGTACTCGCATTTCCGGTTCACATGTGATCACAACGCCGGCATTTTCTTATACTTACGCTATTTCCCTAATAAATCGTCGATGTCTATTGGTTTTTCCTCTCGATTCCGGAATCGATCATTTCCAACTCCTTCTTCCGAGAGCTAACATACAATCGTGACCGGAAATTGATTGTATCCGTTGGAATGCCGTGCATGTCAAGTGCGAAGAATACAGTGTCAGAAATACTTGGGCCAAACGAATTGGCTCAACAACTTTGGCGGTCAGTGTTGCATCTTGGGACCGAACCGCTTAGGTACACGTACGGGAGAGCACCCGATCAACTACTCATATCGAGTATTCTGGATGAAAACTTTTATCGCGCTGCTGTTGGTTGGCGTGTTGATGGCCCAACCGATTTGGGCGGAGGAGCCTGGGATCTCCGCCGGTGCCACGCCCGACGGCGAACCAACCGAGGACGAAGTGTTGGATTTGACCATAGATTATGAAGGGAATTATATAGTTGACTG